>NZ_JAQMYQ010000050.1:0-39417 GCF_028369275.1 Mitsuaria sp. RG | reverse complement strand
TGTCCTGGCAAAGAAATCTGGCGTGGGAGCGGGCTTGCCCCGCGATTAGGCCAGCCCAGGCAACATCACGGTCTGATTCGGCCAAATCGCGGGGCAAGCCCGCTCCCACGGTGGTCCTCTACAGAGACCGCGCACCAACACTGAAACCCCGGGGCCGCTACGCGCCCCTTTCGCGGCACAAGGCCGCTCCTACCCGACTTATACTGGCCCGACCACAAGCATTAACCTGGACCACCGAATGAAACCCTTCGACGACCTGATAGCCGAAGCCAACGCAGCCGATGTGACCGGCTGGGGCTTCGCCTGGCTGGCAGGACGCGCCTCCGAGCAGCGCCCACCTTGGGCCTACGCCCAGCTACTTGCGCAGCGCCTGGGTGCCGTCAGCGCAGCGCTGGACCTCGACACCGGCGGCGGAGAGGTACTGGATGAGGCACCGCACTTTCCACCCCTCATGTGCGCAACTGAAGCCTGTCTCCCCAACGCCAGCAAGGCGCACGAGCGCCTGAAACCGCGCGGCGTTGAAGTCGTGCAGGTCGCACCCGGTGCCGCGCTCCCATTTGCCGACGCCTCATTCGAGCTGGTCACCTCACGCCACCCTGTACAACCGGACTGGCCCGAGATTCATCGGGTCCTCCGGCCTGGCGGACATTACTTCGCCCAGCACGTGGGCCCGGCCTCGGCTTTCGAGCTGATCGAGCATTTCCTGGGTCCATTGCCACGCGAGCGGCAAATGCGCGATCCACAGGACGAAGTGGCAGCCGCGCAGGCAGCCGGGCTGACGGTGACTGACCTGCGCACAGCCCGTTGCCGCATGCTGTTCCATGACGTCGGCGCAGTCGTGTGGATTCTTCGCAAATGCGTATGGTGGGTGCCGGACTTCTCTGTGGATAAGTACCGCGCTGAACTGCTGACCCTGGATAGCCGGATGCGCCAGAGCGAGCCTTTTGTCGCGCATTCGACCCGTCATCTCATTGAAGCGAGGCGTTAAGCGGGCGCAGGCCGAGGCAGCCGCTATCGATTGATAGCGGCCATCAACCCTCACATCCCGTTGGCGAATTCTGGCTCCTGCATGTCGACGCGCTCATTCATCCCCCTGAGCGCCCTGGCATATTCGCCCAGTACCTGAAGCGCCCAGTCGGCCCGGCGACGAATGCGCAGGTCTTGCGAACTGGCACTTTCCGGCCCATTCATCACGTCCTCCACCTGGCGCACGATCAACTGCTCGGGCAGGTAGCAGATGCGGCAGTTCTTGTAGCTGGATGCACGCAATTCAGACAGCGGGTAACTCCCGCCCTGCCCAGAGGACACCCCGACCAGCAGCGCCGGCTTGTGCCCCAGCTCGCGGTAGCCGGCGTAGACGAACAGGTTCTTCAACGCCGGGCAGGCCATGCCGTGCCATTCCGGGGTCAGCACCACCAGGGCATCGGCTTCACGCAGCAGGGCTGCATACTCGGCCCAGAGTCCGTGTTCATCCTTGGCTGGCCACAACGGCAGTGGCGTACGCCCCAGATCGATCACCCTCGGCAGCTTGCTCAGTTGCAATGCCTGCAGGCGTTGCGCGAGAAAGCCGGCCACCTTCGCCGACTGGCTGTCCGGCTGGCTGGAGCCGGCCACGAGTACGATATTCAGGCTCATTTGGCCAGCTCCTGGTCCGATTCAGTCGACATGCTGGTCGACTTGCCGCGCATCAGCGGCCAGAACAGCTCCTCCTGCCAGCTGACCGGGCGCATGCCTTCGATACCGTAATGCTGTGGGCGGCGGCGGGTGATCTTTGCCGTGCCGAACAGCACGTCCCAGAAGAACAGCAGGTTGCCGAAGTTGCCCTTGTAATGCGTCACCCCGTCATCGGCGCTCAGGCCGTGATGCGCCGAGTGGGTCGCGGGGGTGGAAATGGTCCGTTCCAGCAGCCACATCACGGGCCGCAGTGCGCGTATGCGGTAAAGCTGGTCATCCCAGGGCACGCTGCTGTGGGCGCCGAAGATGACCAGCATCTTGACGATCAGGTAGCCGAAGTACACAGGCGCCAACCCCAGGTAGATCAGGGCCCCGCTGAACCACAGGCCGGGCATCAGCAGGTAATAGAAGCTGTTGTTGCGATAGACGATGCGGATGCTCATGTAGGGCGCCGAGTGATGTGCACGGTGCAGCGAGTAGAGCAGGGGCACCTTGTGGCTGAGGCGATGCCACCAGTACTGGGTCATGTCGTCCAGCACCAGGAACAGGACGAGCCCAAGCACCCAGTGCAGGCCGGCGAGGCTGCCCTTCAGTTGCGGCGCGAAGTGTTCCAGCAGGCTGTTGCTGAGGAACGTGACCAACGGCAGGGTGACCATCATCAGCAGGGCGCTGCCGACAATCTCGATGATCGCGTCCCGGCGTTTGCCGCGAGGCTGAAGGAAGCAGGCGCAGGTGATTTCGAGGAGGATGAAGCCGATCAGGATGGCGAGAATAATCGGTATCGGGCTGTTTGTTATTGTTGTGCTCATGGCATTCTCCGGTGGGTGCCGATCAAGGCGGTGCCCACCCATAAGAATTCACGAAGCCGTCAGACGATATGCGCGAAACGGACAGAATCACCCGAGAACCGGCCAACCCATCGCCCGAGCGATTCCACCGCGGCCCGCTCGGCCGGGTGCTGGAGCGCTACCTTCAGACCCATTCGCTGAAGGCGCGCAGCAACTACAGCATGCTTGCGCTGGAGCAGCTTTGGGCCAAGGCGGCCAGCCATGATCCGGCCATCGGCTTGCACCTGTTCTCGCACTTCAGCCGCCAGGACTGGCATGTGCTGGCCCAGGGCTGCCTGTACAGCGCCACGCTGGCCGAGGCCATACGCTTCTGGGCGCGCTATGCACGACTGGCATCGGACATGGATACCCTGGCGTTGGTCGAAGAGGGTGATTGCCTCGGGGTGGAGTTGCGTATCGATGCGCCAGCCAGCCTGGTGCGTTATATGGTCGAGCACTACAGTGTGATGTCCCTCAGCGTGATGGGCGTGGGGATGGGCGCGGCGGTCGTGCCGCAGCGGGCGTGCTTCGCTCACCGTCGGCCAGCGTACTACCCGGAGTACCGCGAGTGGTTTGGTGAAGATATCCAGTTCGACTGCGGGTACAACCGCTTGTACTTCAATCGTACCCAGCTGGACATGCCATTGCTGACCCAGCATGCCGGGATGATGGATGTGGTGAGCCAGGAGCTGGAGCGCCGGCTGGCGCAGCAGTCCCAGCTTAGTGGCTGGTCGGCCCGGGTAGCTCAGGGCATTCGCCAGGGCCTGATCACGGGCCGATCGCTTACCCTGGAGGCTCAGGCGCAGGACCTTCACCAGAGTGCACGTACATTGCGTCGGCGCCTGGAGGATGAGGGGACCAGTTTTCGTGTGCTGCTCGACCGGGTGCGTGCGGAGCTGGAGCAGTATCTGGAGATGCAGGGGGATAGCCGAGCGCAGATCGCTGCACAGCTTGGCTACAGTGACCTGGCGGCTTATGTCCATGCGCGCAAGCGCTGGCGGTCGCTTTAGGAGATCACCTAGCCCTTTGGGGCTGCGCTGTCGCGCAGGGAACTATTATTTCTGTGGGAGCGGGTTTACCCGCGAAGGGTCGCGGAGCGACCCCAATTGGCTTAACTGACTGGCATTACCCATTGGGCGTCTTTTTTAGGCTTTGGTGGGCCGGGGTGAGCTGAATTGTTTTCTTACTTGATTGATTTTAAAGCTTATTTTCTATATTGAAATGTCCCTGGAATACCATTTGGAAGACCGCAGGTGTTGGGTTGACGGCGTAGGAGGGAGGTGCGTGTCGAGTAGCTTGCCTCCCGTTGTTTTCCCCGGACGCCTACAAGCACCAGTACAAACTAGATGACCTGTGCTGAGCTATTCGTTTAACAACCTACCACCCCACGATTCACATGGATTGTTCCGATTTTGAATAAGCCGGTACGGGCACAAATGCCGTGGATGTTCCCCGGCCGAGATTAAGCAGGTAGTGGCGAAGGAGCGCTTAGGTGGCGCTGATCGACGCGCGCTATCCGAATCAGCGGTGGTCGCAGTGTGCCTTCGTGGGTTGGCCAGCTGCACAGCGCAATTGGGTTGCCCTGACCGGAGAGCCACAAGGAGTAGTGGCAACACCGCGCCAATTCAAAGGCTAAACAGACCGCTTCCACCGATTTCCGCTCACTAGGGTGGCCTTTTGGCATCTTTTATAGGGTAAGATCGACCTCGAAAACTGCATGGGCCCATTTGGCCCTGGGATGCAAGGATGCAAAGATGAGCCTAACCCAAACTGCTTACCAAGCGCGTATGACCGCGAGAGACGATTGCATTATTTGGGGGGTGAGTGTACTCACTAGCGGTGGCAACAAGGCATACCCTCTGTTGAGGTCTCTGTGATGGGTAGCCGAGGAACCTCAGTTAAGCTAGACATCTTTGTCAAGATTACTAGTCCTCAGTATTTGAGATGGGGCATTGGAAAGCTCCTTGGAATATCTCAAAGTACTGCGACAGTCCAGTACTTTGATGCACCGGGGGCCCTACTGCCTGACCCGATCGAAGTGCCTTTTTCTCAAATCGTCCAGGCGAGACTGCCAGCGCAAACTCGAGTCTATCGTCGGACCGCAGAGCTACATTGGCAGATCGGTCGTGTACTCGAGGATGATGGCGCGATCATCTTTGTGCAGTTTCCCAATGGGGAAACGGAGAATGTTACAGCCGACCAGTTGCAGGTCCGATGGAATCGGCGGCTAATTGATCCGCTGCCTTTATTAGCTGTTGAGGCTACTGAGACGCCCTTCCTAGCTGATGCTAGGGCAGATTTTGTCCGTGCTGTGGCGAGTCAGCATCACGCAGTTGCAGGTGTTTCTGCTGCTCTCTGTTCTTCGATCGACCTCGTAGATTACCAATTTGATGTCGTGCGCCGCGTTCTCTCTGACCCTGTCCAAAGGTATCTGTTGGCAGATGAGGTGGGGCTGGGTAAAACGATCGAGGCGGCGATCATCGTGCGGCAGTACTTTATTGACGATCCTGCTGCAAGGGCGGTGCTAATTGTTCCCCCCGCCTTGGTGTACCAGTGGCGTCGTGAGTTGACAGTCCGGTTCGGTCTGGGGGCTGAGTTGGATGACATGTTGCATGTCATTGCGCATGACGACTTGAAGAGATTGTCTAGGGTGATTTCTAGCGCCGGCATGTTGGTGGTTGATGAGGCTCACCACCTGTCCAAGCAGTCTACCGCTGAACAGCGCGAATTGTATGAGTTACTGCGATCCCACTCACTTTCCTTACCGCGGCTGTTGCTATTGTCGGCGACCCCGGTCTTGCGCAACGCGGAGGAGTTCCTTCGAGTTCTACACCTACTGGACCCGGTAGTGTTTCCGCTTGATGACCTTGACGGTTTCAAGCAGCGCATTGCATCCCGCCAAGTCATTGCGGAAGTGGTTTCGACACTATTGCCTGAAAACGTCTGGGGTCTTGGCCCCGACCTAGAGCGATTGCTAGAGAGTTATCCTGACGATCCTCTGCTAGTGGAGAAGGTCAGTACCCTGCAAAGGGTATTGGATACTTTTCCTGATGAGGAAAATGCTCAGTTCTTAGCTGCTTTGGAGGATCTCAAGACCCACTTGGTAGAAAGCTACCGGTTGCACCGCAGGCTTCTGCGCAACCGTCGTACAGCGGTACCATGGGCCACGCCTCGGCGATCTGGGATGCAGCCAGTTGCCTTTAGTGGTGAAGCTACTGCGACGTGGCGCGATCGTTTGGAAGCCTTGCGTTTGGCATTGGCGGCCTACGGATCATTTCCCCAAGTCTACCAGTCGCTGCTCCAAGCAGCCGTTCACCCCCATTCGGGACAGTCGCTACTGCAGGCCTTGACGCTTGCTGGACTGGATGAGCCTGACTTGCTCGCTCAGGCGAGAGGTGTTGATCATGCGGCTGAACGCCTAATTTCCGACCCTGCGCGGGTAATTGCGTTGTGCAGTCAGGTCCGCATGCTCCTAGAGAACCCGACGGTCCAGGTCGTCGTTTTTTGCGATAGGCTACAGGATGCCGATCGGGTTGCAGATGCCTTGATTCGTGAGATAGGTGACAGGGTCGCCCGTCACGTGCCAGTCGAAGTGGACGAAGACGGGGAGGAAACTGCACTTGAGTGGGAGCAGTTCCTTAACTTGCCCAACCAGGTGCGTGTACTGGTATGTGATGCCCGCGCTGAGGAGGGTGTTAATCTGCATGGCGGGCGTAAGGTGGCCGTCCATTATGATCTGCCTTCTTCTCCGAACCGCATTGAGCAACGATTGGGGCGATTAGATCGCTATGGAACCGGCGACCCTATCGTATCCTATATCTTGCTTGATGAGGCGAACTCTGACGAAGCTGCTTGGGTTCAAGTCCTTGATAGTGGTTGGGGGGTCTTCCGTCAATCGGTGGCAAGCCTACAGTACCTAATCGAGTCGACCTCTGAGTCTTTGGCATGTGAGTGGTCCGAGCAGGGCACTGCAGCCCTCCAAGTTCACTCGGAGCAACTTGGCGGATCAGACGGTTGGGTTCAGCGTGAAGTGCGGCAGTTGAATCACCAAGATAGCCTGGATGCTCTGGCTAACCGGGAAATTCCCGGAATGGAGGCGCTGGAGGATGTAGATAGCGATTGGGCTGAATGGAGTTCCGCTTTCAACGCGCTAGCGGTAGATTCATTGCAATTTGGCTTGCGTAGCGAGAGAGATTTAGGCGGCCAAACTACGGATATTCCGTTTCGAATTGGTTATTCGTATCGTGATGGCGGGAGAGCAACGCTGTTACCTATGGCGGGTTTCCTCAAGCATTTTTTGGCGACAGTCGACCAGAGTGCCATCGGTGGAAGCGCTCGTTTTCCGCTGAGCCACCTCTATGCGTTCAAGCGAAACACCGTCACAAGTCGTCGAGGGCTGGCGCAAGGACTACGCCTACTTCGCATCGGGGATCCTCTTGTGGCCTCGCTCGAGCAGTTTTGCAAAACTGACGATCGCGGTCGTGCATTTGCGGTTTGGCGGACTAATCGGCAGTACGAAGCCAGCGATCCCAGTGGGGCTGACTTATACTTTCGATTTGACTTTATGGTACGTCCGACAATTAACCTGGCGAACGAGAAAACATTGCCTCTGAAACATCATGCACTGGCTCGCAAGGCCGGCACCTTGCTGCCTCCTCTAGTCATGCGAGTTTGGGTGCACGGCAATGGAACGATTGAATCTGAGCCCAGCGAGTTCTTGGCTAGCGCGTATTCTCCGGCGTTGAAGGGGGCTCGATGTGATTTCAATCTGAACTCTCACCGCTGGCGCAGTTTACCTGAGGGGGTCAAGTCTACCTGGTTACGCAACTGGAGCAGACTGTGTGAGAGTCAGCATGACATCGCCACAACCGCAGTGCGGGGCGCACCGGCATATATCGAACATATACAGAGCGCGTTAAACACCTGCGCTCAGGAGCGTCGATTGCGCCGGGCTCAAGGTGAAACGAGGGCTAGTCGCCTACAAGGACTAGCCCGACAACAAGAACTAGACGAACTGCACCAGGCTGAAGAAATGTATGCGGTGCTAGAGGCAGCTATAGCTAATCCCCGTCTCGACTTAGATGTGGTAGGTGCAGTCTTCTTGTCTTCTATTTCGCCCTTTAACGAATGACCTTCACTATGTTCACTGAGTTCGACCTGCGCGAAACCCTGGCCCATTGGCCAAACAGTCACGTCTATCTAGAAGGTGAGACCGCCGCTGACAGCCTTTTGGGCCGAGTTCAGCAATGCCTGCGGGAATTGTTGGATCAACGTGGAACAGCGACCTTTATTGATCTGATTGCGCTGTTACGACATTGGCTGCTAGCTCAAGCCAAGGGTGGCGCTCGGGCTTGGCTGCAGGTTCCACTTGCTCCACCTTGGCCAGCCAGTGACGTTTGGCGCGAGCAGGGCTTTGAAGTGGCGACTGTTGGGGCGGCGGCTCAGGTACGTCCGGCCTACCCCCGATTAGAGTGGCTGGGTGAGCAGCAAGATATATTTGACGACGCGTTCAATGGTGTCGAGTCGCGCCTTCACACCTGGGTAGCGGCGGATCCACCGCTACGGACTCTGTTGGGTAAAACAGCGTACACCGGTCCAGGTCAACGTGAGGCAATTCGGGCGCAACTGCACCTACCCGCAGATATGACGCTAATCGCCAATTTGCCGACTGGTAGCGGCAAGTCGTTGTTGGCACAGATTCCCCCGCTGTTAGGCAGTCAAGGCACTTTGACCTTGGTGATCGTACCCACTGTAGCGTTGGCAATCGATCAAGGCCGTCGAATGGCGGAACTCCTTAAAGGTCGCGATCCCCAATGGACGGAACGCCCCCTGTCGTTTCACAGCGGCCTGTCGGTAGAAGAGAGGGCTTCCATCTTCCTCGCCCTGCGCAGTGGCGAGCAGAGGGTCCTTTTCACCTCCCCAGAGGCCGCAACCGGTTCACTGCGCAGCATCTTGCTCGACTGTGCATATGAAGGTCGTATCTCGCACATTGTGATCGATGAAGCGCACCTGGTGGTAACTTGGGGTAGCGGATTTCGTCCGGCCTTCCAACTGCTGCCTGCCTTCATAGGCAGCCTTCGTCATGCGCGCAATCCTGAATCGCCGCAGGCCATACGTATCGCACTAGCCTCAGCCACCCTTACTCCGCATACCGTCACGAGCTTGCAAGCCCTATTTGCTGGGACTAACGGTCATTGCGTGGTTTCTGGTATATACCTGCGGCCCGAACCGCGCTACGCGATGAAGGCGATGGTTTCTCCAGCGGAACAGGTGAGTCGCGTTCTGGAAGCGGTGATAAAGTCGCCACGGCCCTTTATCCTTTATGTGACTAGGCCTGATGAAGCTGAGGAATGGATTCGTTTATTGATTGAGAATGGACTTGGTCGTATAGCTGCCTTCACCGGAGACACGCCCCCGCACCAGCGTCAACGCCTGATCTCGGCCTGGGACGCCAACATGCTCGATGGCATGGTAGCGACTTCAGCATTTGGCCTTGGTGTGGATAAGAACGACGTACGGACGGTAATTCACGCCACGCTGCCTGAGTCGCTCGATCGTTTTTATCAGGAAGTTGGGCGAAGCGGACGAGACGGGAAAGCCTCTGCAAGTCTGTTGCTTTACACCGAGCAGGATTTTGAACAGGCCAAGGAGATGTCTGGTCCGACGCTGATTGGCAATGAGTTGGGCTATGACCGATGGGAGTCTTTGCTCGACGATCCGGGTCGCCCGGTTACGCGAGACGGTGAGATTTGGGTTGATCTCAATCGGCTGAGGGCCAAATTAAGCGTAAAGGGGAGGACCAACCGTATATGGAATCTCCGAACGCTCAACCTAATGGCCACTGCTGGTCTCATCGAAATCACCGCGTTGAGCTCTTTGCCACCCAGTAGCGGCAGCTCTAGTGAGGATACGGAGTACAGCGATTCCCAAGTAGCCTATGCGGCCTTGCGAATCCGCCATCCTAATCACCGTGATCGTGCAGTCTTTGAAGGGCAAATGAATGCAGCCCGAGACGGGCTACTTCGGGCTACGGATAAGGCATTTGATCTGATGGCGCGGACCGCCACCTCTCAAGTCGAGATATCGCAGGCACTAGTCCAACTCTATGGTTTGGCACTACCCAACCAATGGGGGGCGGTGACAGCATATTGTGGAGGCTGTAATCAGCACTGGGCTGATAATCGCATGCCCTTGCGTCAATTGCGTCCGTTCGTAGCGAGAATCGCTCATTTTTCACGCCGCATCGAGCAATGGCCGACGCTCCTAAGCTTCCCGCAGGACCAGCCTAACTTGGTGTTCGTTGCGATTCACGATTTGATACGTAATTGCGCTGATAGCCACTCGTGCTTTGCGTTGATGCTGCAAAAAGTACGCCCCCACTCCTTGCTAGTGCCACAGTCGATCTGCAACGTCCTGGTCGAAAGGCTGATTGAGCAAATGGCAATGATGCGCAGTGACACCTTTGTCGATCGCTTCGCCCCCCTCGATTCCATCGCCTTGCATGGGGCTACTGACGAAGTCCGATTCATTCTGTGGACTGAGTCAAAGATCACGACCCATGCTGCTACAGCATTGCGTACCTCTCCTAGTGCGATGACTGTCGTCTTTATCGACAGCCAGTTGCCGGACCCGAACCGGCCAGAGCGATCTTGGGTTTCCATAATTGCCCATGCAGATGAGGACATGGTCTTGAGGAAGTTGACTGTATGAGCCTATTGAACATTACCAATGACGGATTGCCCAACATCCTCGTCGCGCTGCATGCGACAGTGTTGCGTGCAGCCAAACCGATTCCCGAAACCGAGTTGCTAGAAGCTGTAGCTCCAAGTGCGCTCGTTGAAGACGAAGGGAAACAGGCTCGTAACACCTTGAACCGCTGGGTGGAGCTTGGGTTATTTGTTCGGGAGGAGGGGCTTGTTTTCGTCAGAGATCGCCTGCCCACTCGGGATCTCTCCACGCTGGACGTCTTACCATTCACGCGGCGGATAGCTTGCCGCCAAGCTTTGGCGGAGGAGAACAACCCGGATATTTGGGCTAGCCAAGGTGCTCGGGCTGCGGATTTAACGCGGTCGCTGGCATGGATGCTTGCACAGGATATCTATCGTGCATCCTTCGACCAGTTTGAAATGCAGGAGTCACAGCAGATTCTGGATCCAGATCGGCTGTTGATGCGCAACTCTGGACGAAGGTCAGGCCTTCAATTCTGGGCGCCGTTTCTTGGGTTTAGCCGCCATCCATTTTCTGCTATTGACCCTACCGTGGCAGTACGTGACGCCTTGAATGAGGTTCTGATACCTGGTTCAGGCATGCCCGCGGAAAGGTTCGTAGACCGCCTAAGTGCAGTCTTGCCGGTTCTGGATGGAGGTCGCTGGCAGCGAGAGGTCCTAGAGTATGTTGACCCTAGTGCTTTGCCATTGCGCCAGCCTGGGCAGATATCCACTGCGTTGTCTCGGGCGCTGCTAAACCTTTGGAATAGTGGAGAATTACTTCCTCAGCAAAAGGCCGATCTCGGCAGTTCCATCACGCTCACCGGCGCTACCGGGGCACGCAGTGATCTGACCTTCCAGTGGATCACGCGGCCGGCGCAAGGAGGTGAGGCATGAGTATGCTGCAACAATATTGGCCGATACCTGACCATGCCACCGAGTGCCTACGCACGGAGGCTGAAACCGTCGATGAGGCCCTGCTCTTAGCCGTCCATGAGCCAACTGCATTGTTGCGACGGTCGGCTCAGAGTGGGCTTGAGGTATCGGCCGATGAGATCGCCCTGCTGGATGAACTGATGCGCCCCGTTACGGATGGTAGCGCTGTCGTTGTAGCCATTACGGGCGCCTCCGGTGTTGGTAAATCCCACATGGTGCGCTGGTTGCGCGCTCAGTTGGAGCGACATCCCCGTCGCAAAGAATTAGTGGTCGTTTCGATTCCCAAAACCGCAAGCCTGCGCCGCGTTGTCGAGTTAATCCTCGAGCCTCTCGCCAGCGAACAGTACGAAGCTTTAAAGCGTGAACTACAGCGTGCTTCCGAGGCGTTGACACCGTCCACTGCGTCGGAACTTCTGGCAGCAGCCATGGGCGAGGGGCTGAAGGAATATCGTGAGCGTACCGTTGAACTGGTTCAGAACTCACCATCGGAAAACGGTGATCTCAAACCTCTTGTTGCGGTAGCTGAGCACGCTCGCAGTCTAATACTGTCGCCGGAGGCGCGTGACGTCTGGCTGAGCAAGGTGCTCCTTCGTATTGTCGGCGCAAGCTTTGGAGGTACTTCGAACCCAGTAGATCGACAGTTTCGCGATGTGGATCTGGAGCCGCCAGAAGATGCAGTAGGGCAAGACCTGCCACATCGAGTGCAGTCGGCGCTAGCGTTCCTAGGCAATGCCAACGGCCGATATCGAAGCACTGCCGCGGAAATCTTGCAGGAAGTGCTGGATAATGCTTTGCGCACCGTTTTCCGGGTCACTGAGGCTTTGCAACAAAAGTCCATCCAGGACGTGGTTGATGACATTCGCAGACAACTTCTCACGGATGGAAAGGAGCTCGTACTTCTGATTGAGGACTTAGCTGCCTTGTCGGGAATTCAGCAACCGTTGCTAGATATCATGATTGCCGAGAGCGATGAACACGGACGTCGGGTCCGTGCGCCGATACGCACTGCCGTTGCCGTGACTGATGGCTTTCTGGCTGGTCGGCAAACCGTCTTGACTCGCGCTAAGGAGCAGTGGGTAGTCCCTAGTGAGGGGTTATCCGAAGAGCTGATTGTCGGCAAACTTGTGGAGTTAACTGGGCGCTACCTCAATGCCGCGCGCTGGGGTATTGGATACCTTAAACGGGAGTTCACTAAAGCTTCACTAGCTGGTAATGATCTATATGCATGGGTGCCTACGTTCGATGAACCGCTGGATACTGATGCTGCGGAGCGGCTGGATGCGTTCGGCCGTAGCGGCAGGGGCTACTCGCTGTTTCCGTTCAACGTGAACGCTATTCGCGGCCTTGCTGAGGTTGCAATGAAACTGGGTGGAGTTTGGAGCTATAACCCAAGAGCTTTCATTAATGAGGTTCTGCGTAAGACCCTCGCTGAACGGCTCTCCTTCCTGGAAGGGCAATTCCCGCCGTCCGGATTCAAGTCTCCGAGGCTGGTTGCTGAAGTGCGTACCGAGTTGCAGCGCAAGGGATACTCACAAGTTGAGTCTCAAAGGCTTGAAGTAGCATTGCAGTATTGGGGGGGCAGACCTACCAGTTTGACAGCACGTGCGCCTATCTCTAAGGTTGTCTTCGAGACATTTTCATTGCCCTGGCCGTTTGGCAATGCCGGCGCTGCCGAGCGACAGCCAACGGTGTCGACCACGCCAAATAACTTAACTTTGGCGACTCAGCAATCTGCTACCCCCGTTGCCTCCTCGCTAACGACTCTCAAAATTGAATCGACTCTGCCTGTTCCTGACATCTCAGCGTACGGGGATGCGCTTGAAGCATGGACACCTAACAATCGATTGCCGAATACATATGCGAGAGAAACGCGCAATCTGATTGCCTCTGCGCTGGACATGCGCTTGGATCTCGGTAATTTCTGCCTTAAAGGCCAGAAAATCGAGGCAAGTTGGTTTTGGTTGCCACCCACTACTACGGTAGGCAATCCCAACAATGGCTTAATCATTCAGGTTGTCGGCCAGGATCAAGCGATCCCGCCTAGTGTCCAGGTAGGACTCAAGGCGTTGGCTCGCTGGGAAAAGAACGCAAAATCTTGGTGTTACGAGGGCGCAGAAGCAGATTATGCGGCAGCTAACGCCCTATTGGAGCAACTGGAAAGCCAAGTGTTGCGCGTACTCAGCACGGAAGCAGAGTGCGACACAGGCATACTAGCGCGCGCCCTGCACACGCAAAGCCTCCTTCTCGGATTGAGTTCGCGCGGCCAACCAGATGGTCCGAATTTCAAAGAGTTATTCGCTGCCAGCCCGGATGAGTCGGCTTACCGAGACTCGCGAGTAGACTCATCGGTGACCAAATGTTTGGAAGTCCGAAGTAAGGCGACTGCCGCACGATCCGAGTTGCAGGATCGGTTAAAGCAACTAATCGGATGCTTCCAAGGCGATCGAGGTGGCACAGTTATGGCGATTGATAGCAACCGCCTGCGGCAGGCCTGGAGGGCTGAACTGCCACAGCGGTGGGTCCTAGGGTTGAAGGGGCGCGATCGTCTGAGCGAAGACGCGTCCGATGTGCTTGAGCGTGTTTCTACAGCTGGCCTGCCTGCGCTGGTGAGTACTCTACAGAGCACGATGCAGTCGCTTTTGCCTTTGACAAGCGCTGCTTTTGAGGCTGACCACGCGCGGATAGCCTGGCGCGACGAGATGCGCCAGTTGGTGCAAGAGGCCTTGGATCTCGCGGTATGGCCATCTGGCATCAAAGAGTCTGAAGTTCACGGCATCATTGGTCGACTGTCACTGGACGGAATCGAATCGGTTATCCAGCGGATACATAAGATGAGCATACCGTCGGCCGAAGAAGCGGCACCTCTACGTCTAGCGGCACTGTGTGCCGTGCCCCTGCCTCGTCTAAGCCAATTGGCGTGCGATGTGTCGGAATTGAACCGCTTCTTCAGTAGCCTTAATAGAACGATTCAAGGCCAAACTCGTTCGGTTGAGTCTGAACATGCGCTCGCCCAACGTCATGAACTGATTAAACGCCTAGAGTGGGAGAGTTGATGTCGACTCTAATTCAAGCCTGCGGCCAACTGCGTGTAGGGCTGCAGAGCGTCAAAGTCGCCAACCAGACCCGCCAGGAGATTTCAGCGCTCCAGCAGCGCTTGCGCGAGTGGGGGCGGCACGCGGACACTAGGCAAGGGCTGCTGGAAAAGGTCCGCATTGTCGATCCTTGCATACTCGTGCGCGAAGATATCGCCCAAGCTGATTGCAACGTGAAAGGTTTGGCGCAGCAAGCGCAAAAGCTACTCCTTGCAGGTGGCAATGTGCAGGATTTGGCCACGGATAACCTGTGGATCCGATTGATGACAGCGGCCTCATCGGCCAATGAGGAAGCCCGCAGCGCTGCCCGCGACCAATGGCGCCAATTTAGTGAGAGTCTGGGGTACGTCGAAACGCCTTCAGTCTTAGACGGGCGGATGCTCAAAACACCTGCCAATGAGAGCCTCCTGGAAACTTACAGGCAGCATCACGCCAAGTACTCAGCGATTGTTCGCGCTGACTTGCCAGGCAGTGCATCGACTCCGGCCGAGTTGATCAGCGTAATGAGCATGCTGCAGGGCCTACGAGAGCAACTCAAAGGTACAGCACCAGAGGCCATTCGGTTATTTCTCAAGGCCGTAGAGGGTGGAGGGGCTTCATTGGATATGATTACTCCTGAGGTGATGGAGTGGCTCCGGGAAAATGATGACCCCAACCGATTCGTAGTGAAGTCGAAGGTCAATGTGTCATGGCGCTAACTCCAGATTTGCTATTGGCTGAACTCGCGCTCGATGAACTTGAGGCGCAAGAAGCGCGCTGTCTGATCTGGGGGTTGATTGACAATGCCCTAAGCCGCGATGAAGTAACGGAGGCGCTTCAACGGGCGCTCAACGCGCCGAAGGCAATTCCTGCCAAGAGTGACCCGAATTGCCGCATTCATACCACCAAGGATTTGCGAGACCTGTTGATTGAGCGCAAGATGTTGTTTCAAGTGCCTTTTGCGGCTGATCAGGAGGTGCGCTGGCGTACGCGGATGGCCGAAGGGGTGCGGTTGATCGCCCAACTTCGTCAACTATTTCCCAAGCATGGTACGGACAAGTGGGCCGAGGCCGCCACGCTGGTAGCTGACTATCGCTTCCTTAGACGCCCCCGCCGTTATCCCCTTAGAAACGTGGATGGCGCCAGCGCTTATGCCAGGTTGAATGACTTGGTGAAATCGCCGCTATTGCTGGAGGCCCTTAAGACCTGGCTAGACCAGATGGATCAGGGGGGCGGTCTCTCGCAATTCCAGGTGAAATCAGTTGAACGTATTTTGACTGGCTTGGAGGAGGGGGGCTGTCAGGGTACGTTGGTATCCGCTGGAACTGGTAGCGGCAAGACTCTGGCATTCTATCTGCCGGCGTTGTCATGGCTGGCATCCCAACGAGTTCCGCAGATGACTGTCGGTGGGGTGAGGGTGTTAGCCCTTTATCCTCGTAATGAGTTGTTAAAGGACCAACTCGCCGAAGTCTACGACCAGTGTCGCAAGTTCGATAGTTGGATCGGGCGACGGGGAGGGCGACCTCTGCGTGTAGGTGTTCTTTTTGGGGATACACCCACGAAGGTCGCCAAGGCCAAATGGCTCAAGCACTCCCAGGGCAAACGCGTCCCGTTCTTCAATTGTCCGAACGACAGTCAGCACGGGGAAATGGTGCTGCGTCAAATTGATTCGGACAAGGGGCTGGAGCGCATCGTCTGCCTGCAGTGCAGCGCAGTCGTAGATGGACATACTCTGGCATTCACCCGCGACACGATACAATCTGATCCACCGGATATTCTTTTCACAACCGTGGAAATGCTGAACCGGCATTTACCTAGCAGCGACTTGCGCCATGTCTTTGGCGTGGGGCCTAAGGCAGAACGAGCCCCTGACCTCATCTTGCTGGATGAAGTTCACTTGTATGCGGGTAGCTATGGGGCGCAGGTGGCCTACTTGTTACGTCGTTGGTGGGCCGCCAGTGGTCGACGTTCTAGTTTTGTGGGATTGTCAGCTACCATCGCGGAGGGCCAAACCTTTTTCTCACACCTAACAGGACTGAGTCCAACGGTTGTTGAGGAAATCAGACCGCTAGAGGACGAGATTGAGGAGGAAGGGGGCGAGTACATGCTCGCGCTGCGCGGTGATCCGGTTTCGCAAACCGCCCTGCTGTCCACCACTATCCAGACTCTGATGTTGAGTGCTCGTTTACTAGATCCGCCTGGGACTTTTGATAGAAAAACAATGCCCTTTTTTGGTTGGCGGGCATTCGCTTTCACTGATCAGTTGGACGCAACAAATCGGCTCTTCAAGGACGTGCTCGATGCTGAGGGACGATATCATCCCAGTGGTAACCCAAACTTGATCAAGCACCCTGATGGCGGGTTGGCACTGCTGCGTAGAGGATCTAACCCCATCTTGGGTACTCCGCGCTACTATGCTGGGCAAGATTGGAGTGTTCCACAATCCATTGGCCACGATCTCACCCGTCGACTCGGAATCGGGCGAACGACGGCATTGGATAGTGGCGTTTGTACTCATACAGAAGTTGTAGTTGCTACGTCTGCTCTAGAAGTAGGCTTCGATGACCCGGCAGTAGGCGTTGTAGTTCAACACAAGGCGCCGAGAGACATCGCATCGTTCTTACAGCGCAAGGGACGAGCGGGGCGAACGCGTCACATGCGACCATGGACTGTGATTGTGCTCACGGATTACGGTCGTGATCGGTTGGCCTATCAAGCCTACGATCAGCTATTCGATCCCGATCTTCCAGCCCGCCAACTACCGTTGGCCAATCGCTACGTCCAACGAATGCAAGCGGTCTACGCGTTGCTCGACGAGTTAGGGGACTTGACCTGCCGTGACCAACCATCTCTGTCGGTTTGGCGCGACTTGGCTAAACCAAATATTGAGTGCACACCGCGCGGGTGGCACCCGAATGTGTTCGTTTCAGTAAAGCGCCTAGCGGAAGGTGTGACAGTCCCGCTATCTGCACAGGGGTGGAAAGCACTCCAGCATCAAGCTTACAAGTTCGCGCCGGATGGAGACTCAACTGTTAAGTTTGCAGGCTCCAATTGGTTGGCCAAGCGGCTGAAACACCAACGTGTTGTCAAACTGATGGGTGATCTTCAGGAGAGTCCAGCGAAAGTCGGACGTCTTGTTCGCAGCCTAGCTGACCGATTGGCGTTGACGACCGACGATATGAACTTGCTTATGTGGAGCCATCCACGTCCGCTAATGCTTGGCGCAATTCCTACAATTGTTCGTCGTCTGGCATCGAACTGGCGTGCAAATGGCGAGCAAGGGAAAGACTACCAAGCTGGCCATCCACTACCGGACTTCATTCCGGCCAGCCTCTTTTCCGATCTAAGTCTGCCGGAAATGCGAATCGAATGGGCTGCGCGCAATGGTAGAGTTGAAGAGCAGTATTTGCCGGTGCAACAGGGTTTAGCTGAATTTGCACCCGGTAGGGTCTCGCGTCGTTACGATGATGCTCTTTGGTTGGGTGTTGATGGGCCAGCGCTGGCTCGATTCTTCGCTTGTGGTAGCACCGAAGTGTCTGAGGATGTGGAGTTATCCACATGGTACGACCTTGAGCCCCAAAGAAATTTTGTTGTCCAAGATGACTCGGCTCGAGTGACTTTCAAAGCGTTTCGTCCAGCGGCAGCCCGTCTGTCCCCAATAGCTCAGCGGGGCGATGGAGTACCCGAGCTAAGTGACACATCTAATGCTCAACTGCAATGGAAATCCTTCCTTCAGGCACCCTATAAGGGCGTGCCTCTGACCAGTCCGTCGCACATTGGCATCAGCCAGTTGATAAAGAGAGTGGTTGTTCACACCCACGCGGAACAATCCAATGCTTTTGTGCGACGCTATGCCGTAAGTTCGCGAGCAGAGTTGCGACTGCGATCTGGAAGTCAGAGCGAGCGCGTTACGGTCGACTGGCAGTTCATGCATTCAGGTCATCCCTGCGGTGTGGGCTTCGAAATTGATGTCGATGCGTTGGTGCTGGAGTTGGATTTACCGCATGATCTCAGCGGCGCCATCGATTGGGGGGATCCGCGACGTTTGCGGGCAGCTCGGGCAGCTCGCTACAACTGGGAGGCGCGCCAGAATCCCGAACTCTGTATTGCAGTACCGAATCCATTCCTGCGCGGATGGATCTCACAGATTTTCCAAATTGCTGCCCTTCAAGTAGCAATGGTAGAGGAAGTCTCGCTGTGTGACGCGTTGGATTATGTTGCTCACGGCGCCAGGATGGACACGTTACTTAACGTCTTGCAGGCGGTTTTCCAGGTTCCGAATATCGAAAGTAGTGAGGAGGGGGCGGACAAGCTTCGTCAAAAGCTGGATGAAGCTCTGAAGACAGAAGCAGTGCGTAAAGCTGTGCGTTATGCATCTCGTGTGCTAGTCGAACCCATTGATGAGGAGTGGAACGACTGGCTTGCCCTGTCGATCCGCGCGACGCTCGGTGCCGCCTGCCTGGAGGCAATACAGCAAGCCTGCCCTCAGATTGATCCCGACGGCTTGATTGTGGACATCGAGGTGCGTGGTGATGACGGTGACTCCCAGTCTGGGTTCGAGATCTGGATCTCCGAAGTCAATCCCGGTGGCAATGGTCTGATTGAGAGTGTCGCGGAGTTGTTAGCGGCTCGGCCCGATAGCCTTTACCGGCATATCGAGGCGGCCTTAAGCCCGCGTGATTTTGAGTTGACAAACACTCAGTTGCGTCAGGTAGTCCAATGGCTTGGTGGATCAAAGCCGGACTCCACTATTACTGAGGCGGCAACGCAAGTACGACAAGCCATGAGTTCTGCAGATGCTTCCAAACATTTGGCCGCCCTGCGGTTCAGGCTAGTAACTCAGGGGCAATCGATATTCCACGGTTACAGCGTGGCTCTGAGCATGCGATTGTTGCGGCCGAATACTCCAGACGGGTTAGATTCTCTGCTGGCTCTGATCCACGAGCGCTGGGATGCGTTGGAAGCTTTACATGGTGTCGAGATTGACGTTAGGGTCCTCTGTGCATTGTTCAGTGCGGATGATTATCTCGATCGGGCATTTGCAAGCGCGGGGCAAGTGCTTCCATTCGGCAACCGCATGGCATGGCGCTTCGGGGTGCTAATGGGGATATTGTGGCCTCAAGGGCATGCGCTACGCGCTGTTGCCATGCCATGGTCCAATCGCTTTTCGCCGTTCGCTATAGATACCGAGCGATTTCTGGTGGAGCAGTGGTTGACACCTCGCTCTCAACCGATCGATCCGACAGTTCTGCATTGGCAGGAGCAGTTGCGAAAATGCTTATGCGCAACTTCGCGTGCGGTTGTGTCAGTTCCGGCCGCTGATACCGCAACGCTGCTGCCCGAAGTGATCGCAGCCTTGGCGACAGAGCCAATTCAATTTGATTATCTTAACGTATTCGCCCAACTCTGTGAGGTCAAACGCCTCGGTGATCACATCGAGTTGACGTTTTCGATACCGGACGCCCTATGACAAATATACGCCACATCTTCAAGTCGGCCACGACTTCCCCTCAAGCCGCTCGTGACGTTATAGCCATGGCTTTGGCCGAGGAGATCCTGCTTCCCAGCAGGACACTCTGCTTAGCCGCTCCATGGGTTAGTAATATTGTTATTTTCGACAATTCAATGGGCAGTTTTGATGGGCTAAATCCGGAGTGGAGTCGTCGAGGGATTCGCTTGATTGAGGTATTGGTGGCTATCGCATCTAACAATACAAAATTAGATATTCGGGTACGCCCCGAACCTCATAATAAACCTTTCTGTAAGCGCTTGTGCGCGGCGCTGAAAGATGTCGGTCTGCAAGATTCGTTGCAATGGTCCGAAATTCCTGATTTTCACACGAAGGGATTACTCACCGATCGAGTCTGGATTGGCGGGTCGATGAACCTCACTGAGCGCGGTATCAGCCTGAACGCTGAGTCACTTGTTGTTGATTTCAATCCGCAGACGGTATCTAGCATCCGCTTGGAGTTTGCGAACCATGGCATTAGCCTCTAGCCAAATGGTAAATTCCGCAGTGGTAGACTCTCAGGTATTAATCAGTCAGTTTTTTTCAGGTCCTAACATTTATGTGAGTCCTCTAGCCACGGCTAAAACGCCCAATGGTCAGGCGGTACCTGAGGCATTGGTTCCGGCTATCGCTCGTTATGCGAAAGGCTTCAAGGATCGACCTTTGCTCTTGCCATTTTCTGATCTTGCTGGTGAGCGAACTTGTTGGTTGGCCTGTTCGCACGATGAACTAAGTTCGCGTGAGTTGCATGATGAGATGCGAGCTTTCATTGGGCCGAGTTTTGGTCACTTTGAGAGTGATGGGGCAGCGCTCTCTATCGCACAAGCGAGCGCGAAAGGTGTATTGGCGCAGGGCGGCCTGAACGCAGTTTATTTTTTTGCGATCACGACTAAGTTTGAGCCGCGCATAGTAAAAAGTTGGCAGCGCTACTGGCAACTCCTGGATCAACGCCCGCCCAGGCCCAGACAGGAACTGCACACATTTCACCAGTTACGAGCGTTGTTTGACCGCGCCTTAGTGGTTCGCAATGAAAATGCAGCGATGGCAGCGATGGCGGCGTTACGAGACCAGCATGGTCTTAGCGCTGAAAACCGGACCTTCCTGGAAATACGTTTACGTTCAGCCTTTGCCCGATGGGACCAAATCCTGAATCACCCCCAATGGGATGATCTTCTCAAGGTTCGCTTGCCGCCGGAGACATATGGTGACATCTGGGACGCGCTCTACGAGACGTTCTTAGCCCAAGTCGAAGCGCAAGGCGCTGCCACTCAGTTGGTGAAAGCTTTCGCAGAGCGGGTTCGGACTATGGTCGCTCCTCTGCTCAAAAGCCGCGGGCGTAGCCGTCGTCCAGCGGCCCTTAAGGGCTTTTTGCTTCATGAGTTGTCTTTGGAGCAGCCTTCCGCAGAACTCTGCGTGACCCTGCTAAATGACCTTGGACCAAGTGCTTTTGGGCCCGCTTCTGACGCCATCATGGCTATGGTGCTAACGCTGCAGACCAAGTCCGGAATTGAGCAGGCACTCCATGAAATGGAGTTGGAGCGCTATGAACAGGCTCTTGCTTTGCTTCTGCCACTGACCGATTCGGTCGAAGTGCTTCAAGCTCAATTGCGTTGTGCCAAAGAAGTTGGTGATCCTGGGCACGCTCGTGAAATACTCGATCGGCTGTCCTTGAGTGCCCCCGAAACTGCCGCCAAGGTCCGCATTGCTCGACCTCGATTGCTCTCCGATGTAGAGAAGTTGGCCGCTGAAGAAGTGTGTGAATCGCTTCAAGAACAGTTGCAATCTGCGCATACACCGATGGCCGTTGACGACGTCATAATCTATTGGCGGGAACTGGTCCAGTCGCCTGAGGCTAGTGCGCTGTTGGCCAAGCCCAGTTTCATCCAGTCATTGTTGTCAAGCGTAGAGGACTCTGCTCTCGACTCGCTGCCCTTGTTCGAATCCCTATTTCCTATTTGGTTTGACTGGCTCATCGTCAAAACTCCACCCTCGAGCGTACTTAGTCAACTATATCTCGGGTTCATTGAAGCACTGGACGTGCGAGACCGCCTTGGAGATAGTGAGCGAGAGATGATCAGGTTAGCGCTTCGACATAGCCTGATTGCCGGATTGACGTCGGCTGAATACACAGTACTTATTGAAAGGCTTGCTACTGTCTTACCCAGTCCGCTGTCCCCACGTGAAGCCGCATGGGCATTGGATGTGACAGATTTGTTGGTTATGCATCCTTGTCGTGACGAAGAGGCGCGCCTGCGATGGACGACTATGGTAGTTCAGGCAGCGACCCAATGCTGGGAGAGACTGTCTCTGGCAGAGCGCTGCCTGCTAAAACTGCTTGCGCAGGAGTTTGGTCTTGAACTCCCCAAACGACTCGACGATGAAGTGGCTGAAGCAGAAAAAGCCAGAGCAGATGTTAGGGTCCGTATATTTATTTACAGTTTGGACACCCAAGCGATTCGGCGTGCAGCCTTAATACTCCAAGAGGCTCTCCCATTGGCCAAAATAGAGATAAATTCCGATGAGGTATGTAGCACGCGCCTGAAAAATGGAACTCGTAACGCTGACTGGGTGGTGTTTGTTTCAGGCGTTGCTACCCATCAGGCCTTCTTTTGTATCAAGGCTGCTTTGAAGCCCGATGCAGCGTTGCTTCAAGTTGAAGGTAGTGGTACGACACGCATCGTAGATTGCGTGATCAACAAGAGCCAGATTTCGCGAGAATTCACGTCGTCCAACGCAACACACAACGGTCACCACTGAGGCGACGCTCGACCATCACGGCGCAAAGACTAGGTACTGAATCTTCGAGTTGCTTACGGATAAACGCACACAGGTTTTCGATTGTGGCCGGCCCCAGATCCTGCACCTCGTCAAGTAGCCGGTGATCGAGCATCTCGCGAACACGTGCAATCTCGCTTCGTAGGTAGCCTAGGTCAATTAGCATGCCGGAGGCGGCATCTGGTTGGCCTGCGACGGTTACCTCCGCTTCATAGGTGTGCCCATGGATGCGGCGGCTACTTTCGGTCTCTATGCCACGATTCAATGTATGGGCAGCCTCAAAGTAGAACCGCTGCGACAATTCGCAAACCGTGTTGCTATTCGAGTTGAGCATGGACTCAGCGGCGGGCGAAGGGGACGGAGGGGCAATTGGAGGTGTGGGCATCAGCGGATCTCCAATATTTTGTGTGTTTGCACTGACAGTCGCCACTTGGTATTGGCTTGACAATAGGCAATTGCGGATCGAGTGTTTTGCCGTTGCAATGGACCATCCATTGGTTGTAATAGGTAGTACTTGAAGTCAGTGGCGGTAATGGTGTCGGGCAGCAGTCCCGGTTGTGGGTAGACGAGTTTCAATTCGTCACCGCTTTGCTGTACCCATTCCGTGCCAGCCTTGGGGCTGACACAGATCCAGTCGATACCGGCAGGCGCTGCGATGGTCCCATTTGTCTCAACCGCTACCTCGAAATCTTGGTTATGAAGTGCATTGATCAGGTCCTCATCGACCTGTAGCAACGGTTCACCTCCTGTGAGCACGACATAACGGTGCGCTTGGCCAACTGGCCACTGCGAGCTAATCCGCTCGACCAAGGCCTCCGCGCTCAGGTACTTACCTCCCGAGGTTCCATTTGTACCTACAAAATCGGTGTCACAGAACTGGCATACCGCTTGGGAACGGTCGGCTTCCCGGCCGCTCCAGAGATTGCACCCAGCAAAGCGACAGAATACTGCTGGCCGGCCCGCTCGAAGCCCTTCTCCTTGCAGGGTGTAGAAAATTTCCTTAACGCTGTAGGTCATACGTCGTTATCCCGCTGGAATGCCTCGAAGCCGTTTCGGCGCAATTCGCAAGCTGGGCAGTCATTGCACCCATATCCCCACTCATGTCGATGCTGACGATCGCCTAGGTAACAGGTGTGGGTTTCCTCCTGAACAAACTCGACAAAGCCAAGCCCGCCAAGGTCTTTGGCCAAGTCCCATGTTTGTTTCTTATCCAGCCACATCAAGGGTGTCTCGATAACCAACGGTAAATCCATGCCAAGGCCGAGAGACACCTGCAGCGACTTCAGCGTGTTGTCTCGACAATCTGGATAGCCTGAGTAGTCCGTTTCACACATTCCGCCCACTAGTACGCTAAGTCCTCGTCGATACGCGATGGCGGCAGCAAAGGTGCAGAACAGCAGATTGCGCCCAGGGACAAAAGTGTTGGGAAGCCCGTTCTTCTCAAATTCTATTTCCTTCTCGGCTGTCATCGCTGTATCGCTGATCTGGCCGAGTAACTTGAGATCAAGTACGTAATCATCACCAAGTCGCTTAGCCCAGTTTGGGAACCTGTTACGTATTTCCAACAAGATGTTTATCCGGCACTGGAGTTCTATTTCGTGCCTCTGGCCATAATCAAAGCCAATAGTCTCAACGTACTCGTAGCGCTCTAGCGCCCAGGCAAGGCAGGTTGTGGAGTCTTGCCCGCCTGAAAATAAAACTAAGGCTTTTTTATGCATATTCCCATCCTCGGAACTGGGCGTGTACTTAGCGACGCTTCAATTCGTGCTTAAGCTTTTCGGTCAGGTACTTCGTAAGTAGTCCGATATCAGTAGGGGTGTTTTGGATACCGTTCCAGGGGCGTTGGTCAGTTTCTGAAATATGCCATTCACCACTTGTCCATGCGGTATGAGGTTTCAAAAGTTTGAGGCCTTTGATGAACTCTTCTTTGCTGGCCGAACCTTGCTCGGAGTAAAGCATTTCCATAACGAAACTCAACGATACTAGGCCTGCCCCGTGCTTCAAACGTGAGTTTCTGGGCGCTAGTCCTTCCCACTCCGATCTGAAAACCACGCGCACAGCGTGAAAGAAATTGTTGATGAGTTCGATGCTTCGCCCCTCAAAGTCATCGAATTTCATAAAGCTACGAATGGCGCCGTCGTTAGCAGAGTTCATTACAAACTTCTGCATCGCCATATCGCTTAAAACTCCCTTGGGGTTTGTATGTTGCTTGATCTCGCCAAATAGAGAAGAGTTTGGTAGGAAGTTTAATAGATCAATAATGTGAGCTGCGAATTTGCGACTGGTAAATCTTTCGGGCAAGCCGTCAACAGTTGGTAGAAGTTCATAGATCAGTGACTTTGGAAGCGGTCGCGTATTGTTAACGAGCACAAACTGTTGTCGTAATTCGTTGTAGTCTTTACAAATCAATGCAGATACGAACACCTGGAACCCAGGCTTTTCCATCGTCGCAAGGGCACTGAGTCGTTGTTGGCCATCAACTACAAAGCCTGGCTTGGAATCAGTAGTCTCAATAACGATTTCTACGATGCCTTCACCGAGGTCTTTAATCGTGACTCCATCTAGAAAGGCTAAGATGATCGCGTTAGGGAGCAATGCATCATCGCGTTGAAGGTAGTCGCGAATATCTCTAATGTGCGAGGCAACCTGATGGCGCTGAAAACCCTTAAGATGACCATCCTCATTGCGTCCGACTCTCTCAATTTCAGAAAATTCTAAAATGTCATTTGGAGTGGCCGCGAAAGAAAATACGTCATGCCCGGATGCCTGTTGGGCGCGCACACCCTTGAATCGATAGATCATTGTTTCGAAGATTCCAGAGTTTTCTGAAGGTGGCGGTGATAAACGCCCAGGTTGTGAAACCCGCGTCTTTTGTTTCTGTTACTTGCTCTAAATATAATGGTTTCGATGCCAGTTGACTGGCAAATCGAGCACTGGCATTTTTGCCACGGCTTATCTCTCAATGTGGGTGAGATTAGCCGGATATGTTTTGCTACTTCTTTTTCCATTTCTGCTGGTGATGATATCGATCCCGACAGTGTTAGCCGGAGATAGTCGACTAACACTCCTAGGGTTGAGTCAAAGTCGAGCAGGCCTTTGTCGTACTCACGAATTGCTGATAATGCCGATTTTTCTTTTTTTTGTAGTTCTTCTGCGCTCAGCGTGCCTTTTTTTATTCCCTGCATAAGGCGTGGGTTTTCAATTGCCTGAGGGATGCGGATGGCGGTGTAATAATCCAGTTTGCTTGTTGTGGTGCCCATGTAATAGTTGCATTTTGCATCTTTGAATGCGCGTATGAGGGGGGACGTTGAGTCGAAACTGGTAATGCCATATCCAGTGAATTCATGTATGTTTTCGGCTTTGGCAAAGCCCAGGAGATGAATATTTGTTTCTGGCTTAAGAGTCGCACGAAGCGCTTTCAGAACTTCATGAATTTGATCGACCTTTAGAGGGACTAATCCCCCGATTGCCAAGTAGCGATATCCCATGTCTTCAAGTTGTTTGGCAGCGCTCGCCATGCTCTGTGGAGACCAACCCTGCACTGCTCCTAGAGGCTCAAAGGGCCATCCTGCCTCTTTCACCAGGCGCAGAAATTCTTGCGCATTTTTTAGGGTGATTTCGTACCGAAACAGCACATCTTCCGACTGACTCTCCGCTGGAGGATTGCTGGAGTCGCAGTCGAATATAATGTGGTCCGGCGAGCAACCGTGGGTGAATCCTGCATCTGAGTAAAACTCTACTACCTCGCTTGGGCTATACGCAGGGGTCGGATGCTCTACATAGGCGAAAGCCCCACAGTCACCCAAAACCATAGTGTCTTTGAACTGGACGCCATCGAGTCGTAGAAATTTGCGCACACCCTCTCTCAGGAAACGCTGCTGTTCGGAGGTTGAATACCGAACCTTTGAATTAGCGACCCCATTTGCGGGCCGCACAGCGCTCATCGAAACCAAGAGTCCGTCATAAGGGATAGGGGACATCATTTCGTGCGCATAACGGTCATCCCAGTATCTCTTACGGCCCGGCGCATTTCGATCGTTGATGAAGTCGTAGTCCGGGTCTACATAGTCTTGGGTGTCGGCGTATAAGAATTTCATTGGTGAGCGCTGGTCATATAGAGGCGGATCAAGGTTTCTTGCAGTACCTTGATATCTTGGGGGGTGCTTTGGATTTCATTCCACTGGGCATTAATAATCGGCCACTGACCTGATGTCCATGCACAGTAGGGGGCGACTCTGCTCAGTTCATTTAGTATGGCGTCGTAGGTCTCGTGCTGCCCTCCGATTTTGGCGTAGATTCGATCCATAAGGACGCCCATGGCAATTACCCCTGCAGAGTGCATGAGGCGACTGTTCTTGGACTCAAGTGCCCACGCCTCTGGGAACGTATCGCGGACAGCGCGCCAGAAGGTTGTCAGCAGGTGATACATGGACTCAACGTTAGCTGCACCGTCTCTGCTTGAGGTGTACGGAGCCAATGCCCCCAGCGGATTACTAATGCTGTTCCGGATCATCGTAATGACAGCAGTGTCAGTGATAACTGCTTTGCAATTGTGCTCGGACGACCGCTTTATGAGTTTATAGAAAGGAGAGTTAGGATCACGGCTAAGAAGCCCGCATAACTCAGCCGGAGCTTTGCGAGCACTCAGTTCGCGGGGTAAAAGAATACCGCCCGTCTCTGGCAGTAGTTCATTGATCAGTCGAGTAGGCAAGGGCTTTGCTTTGTTGACCAAAATGAACTGCTCGCGCTGGGTGGTCAGGCTGTCAGATACGAAACCGATCACTGGAACTGGTAGATCTGAATTAGCTGCTTTCGCTAGCGCTATCGAGCGCTGTTGCCCGTCCACGATCCAGGCAGATCTCAAGCCTTCCTCCCTAATAGGGATCGTCAGGGTACCCGCTTGCGAAAGCCCCGCGTCGCCGGTCGGCTTGCTCCCGCGTGCGGCAACGAAGCGTAGGTCCGGAGACAGCGCCAGGATGATTGCGTTGGGGAAGAGCACGTTTCCCTGATTGAGGTACTCGGTAATCCCTTTGACATGGTTTTTAATCTCGGGGCGCTGGAAGCCCTTGAGGGGGCTACTGTCTTCGCGAGAAAGGCGGGTGATGTCAGCAATCCGGACCAGGTCAGATCCTTTGATGAATAATGCGTACACATCAAGGTTGTCGCCTTGAGTGGTGCGTAGTGCACGCACCACAATCGCATTTTCGCTCGTCATGCTTTGCTCTCTATGCTGTCCTGGCATTTGATGTCGCGCCAGATTTTCCGGAAACGCGATTGCTCGCACGAGACCTGGGCCACATCCCTTAGGTAGCGTAACAAGCGGGTGGAGCTGCCTTTGTAGTCGGCCCACACACACTCGAGCATGTAGGCAATTTCACTGTCCGATGCCCGCCGTCGGACAGTCATTTTGGCTGGCGATAAATCATTCATCGCTTCGGAGACGGCCTTACGAGCGACTTCTGCAGGAGCACTCGACAGTTCAAGAACCTCAACGAAGTGACGCATGGCTCTCTGAGGGAAATCATTGCGAGTGCCTGGTAGTGTTGAGCCTTCAAGGCGTTCGTCATAGGGCATCGCCATGCTTCGCAAGCGACGGGGAAGCATCTCAATGCCTGGGCGCGAAGTGAATATCCTGACCTTGTCGATGTGTGCATCCTCTATTTTTTCGAGGTCTGCAGCTATCAACTGAACGTAGCTTGAAGTAAGTGCGATCAGCGTTAAATCGATGTCTGGATGGCTGACGAGATCAGCTAGGGCGCTTGCTCTTTCACGGGTGCCATTCACGGCTTCCCACCAGTCTGACGCGCGGAGCCCCCATTTTTGGAGGTGTGGGATGATAGAATTCGGATCTTGAGACACAGTCAGGTCGTAGGGCGGACACTTATGTTCGCTCTCAACCAACCCTAAGCCTGTCGACGCGAACATTAGCCTCGCTCCCAGCCTCGTAGCGACGCACTTCGCGTCGGAAACGCTCCTACCCAGGTAAAGTGAAGATGCCGTCTGAGTGGCAGGACGCTCGTCGACTCGCTCCTTCCACGCTTGCGCCATAGCTGCAAGCGATGGGTAGCATTCGTCGCTCAGCACCACCGAGGGCAGGCCATCAAGGCGCTTTCGATTGGTGCAGTTGGTAATGATGACGGTTCTCATACGAAAAACTGCAAACCTTTGTGGTGATGGTTCTGCATTTATCTGTGGTCGCTAATTTAGCATTGAATAACTGCTTAGGCCATGAAAATTGTCTGGTTTTTGTGCGTTTAGGTTGGTATAAGGGCCTGAAAAGTGCTGTTGCCCCTCTGTTGGAGGGCGCTCAAAGAAGGAATAGTTTCATTGCTTAAGTTCAGCGCAATCAAGGCCTTACAGAGCCAAAGCCACCAGGTGGTATCGTTTGCGGCGACGGTTGAGCAAATTTTGGCGATCGCTAGCATCGACCGAGTCAAGCGTGATGATCGTGGAATTCTTAATGGATTCCAGCGGCCTCAGGTGTCCAAACACATACGAGAGATCCGCGATTACCTGACTCGTCCAGATGCGGTAATGCCCAATTCAGTGGTGCTAGCGTTCACCGGTGGAGTAAAGGTGGTTGAGGGGACTGGGGCTTATGCAGAAATTGAGGTGGACATTTCATCCGGTCCACCTGGGTTCGTTGTAGATGGGCAGCAGCGTCTTTCTGCGTTAGCTGGGATCGAAGGAAGTTCGTTCCAGTTACTCGTTTCCGCCCTTGTCTGTAAGAGTCAGGAAGAACTTCGTCGGCAATTTATTCTAGTCAATAATACAAGTCCACTGCCAAAATCTTTGGTTTACGAACTGCTTCCAGGAGTGAGTGGTCTTCCACTTAGAATGACTTCCCGCTCCCGAGCTGCTCGTATCGTGGAGATGCTGAATTATGACGATAGGTCTTCGTTGCAAGGGCAAATAAAGCAGCATACAAACCCTCTGGGCGTATTAGGTGATACTTCGCTTCAAAAGTTGGTGATGAACTCCCTTTCCGACGGCTACTGCCGAGAGGTTATTGAGTTGTCGGGCGGCGAAGATCTTTGCTTTTTAGCTATTAGCGAATTTTTCCAGGCGGTCCAAGAAGTATTTGGAGATGCTTGGCATGGACATACGCCAAAAAGTTCGCGCCTCGTCCATAGTGCAGGGATTATCTCTATGGGGTTCGTCATGGAACAGTTGTGTGCTACAGGAGTACCATTGGCTCCAGTGTTTAAGTTGGGTCTGAAAAAACTGCAAGGCTATACTGCTTGGACGTCTGGTTCGGGGGATTGGTTTTTCAAAACTGGCAACCGGCCGTGGAATGGAATCCAAAATCTACATGGTGACATTCATCTCCTGACTGATCATTTGACTAGGGTGCTCAGGAGTTCGGAGCTAATAGCTAGTTGAAGAGTAGATGCTGCCAATTTTTGGAGGTGTTATGACTGTGTTAAAGTCCTCAAGTAGATCTGCAGCACTGGACAGTGAAGTTAGTGTAAAGGAATTCTCAGAGCTTATTCTTCATTTGTCCATGGCTTTTCAGGAGGCATTGAGAAAGCTGGCAGGGCAAGATGCGGCTTTCCCTTCCGAAGGTTATGGTATGTTGACTGAAGCGTATGGATTACGGACGCGTGCGAACATTCTCTACTTGACGCCTTCCACGCATGTGGTCCAAGGTTTGAATTTTACTCAAGCGACTATGCTCGAGAAGTTTGAAGAGGTATTGAATTGCCTGGGTAATGTAACTGATTTACATGTCGTTAACTCTATGTTGGTTTCCGTGGTTACTATTGCTTCAGCACTGGGTGATGGGCGAGCTAAAGTTGTAGAGTTCTTGTTCGATAATTTGTGTTGTGATCTTGATTCATGGAAGGCTTGACGCGGCGGGTTGCCGGGAGAGGTGGGGCTGTTCTTGAGGGTTCTTGTCTATGTATCAAATTTTTAAGGTGATTACAGGAGTTCTCAATTATACGGCCTTGCTGGCGGCGAAGACTTTACTTTGACTAAACGTTTGAGTGTGGCTAAATCAAGCAAGCTCAAGTGCAGTAAGTCAGAGGAGTTCCTTTGAGTCTTTGCCTAGGCGTTTGCATACCAGTAGGGCAGTGAGCCGATAATAGTAGTGGCTGTGATCGGAATGATTCTGCAGGTGTTGAGTAAGAAACCAGCGTAGATGTTTGAGTTGCCAAGTCCAAGGATTGTCTCGCTGCCATCTCCGTTGGATGGCGGCCTGCATGATTCGCGCTTGCCGTAGATGTCGTTGCTGGGTGCTCTTCGAGCCGCCCAATACTCCGCTGAGGAACAGCGCCATATCAAAGGGTTTGCTCATGATCGGCCACCAATGTAGGCCGACACCACATCAATCCGGTAGTGTCCAAGTTCAAGGCTGATTTGTTGACGCGCCCACTGATCAAGATCGCGGTCGATGTGGTAGCCGTGGCCATCATTGACTGGTGCAGCACGGCTGGTGAGTTGCACGTAACGTTCGCAAGCGTAGGCCGCGCGCAGTTCATGGAAGCCCTTTATGCCGTGCTTGTGCAGAATTTCGCGAGCGGGGAGCACCGCCCGTTGTAAGAACGCGGCGTAGGTTTCGGCCCGGTGCAGTAAGTTGTGGTTGCCGATCGATGACGCGTTGCGCGCCAATAGGAGTGATGCTTTGACCTCTTCATTGGCTATGATCCAACGCGGCGCTGGTGCCCCGCTTCGCCCACCTTTGGTGCCGTCCTGGATATTGATCCGAACATGCAGTTCGGCCGGTGCAAGCGTGGCAGGTTCGCCAGGATTGCTTCGCGCAGGGCATACCGGTAGTCCGGGCCAGCATGATGATAGCGGCCATCCGTTACCGGTGGGCGGGTGGAGGCAGCAATGGCTGACGAGACCAGCACCTGGAGATCCTGAGTCGGGTGAAAACAGCGATACGATGACCGGGGCATGCCTGACTGTTAGTCAGGTGCAGTCCACCGTGGTCTGCGGCACCATCACCTACATGGTTGTTGCTGGTGACATCGGTGTTTGTCACGCCGATTGTCACGAGGGGGATTGCCGCAAGGACATGTACGATCAGGGCTGCAGCAGTGGTAGAAGTGCCCGTCTCTTTCCTGAAGAAAGAAACAGGCACAGGTTGGCGCAATAGTCGGCCAAGCGGATAGGTTTCTGCAGGGCAGCGAGGTACGGTGTGTCTGGCGCACGAGCGCCATATGTTTAAGTACATCCATCACATGGGTAGTGACCGGGCGAACTGCCAGATGCGAATCGCCCTTGGGGAGAATCACTGCGGGAGCGGCCTGACCTTGAAGGTTCGGGCCACCTGAGGTGCTGCAATCGACAGCGCTTGCACGGGCCAGTGAATAAACCTGGCCAAGGGGCGAAATTCAACGCTACTTTGGGATTGAAGGTAGGTTATTTACCGGTGGGATTCCATGGTAAACCCTTGAAAGCGTCGTAGCTTTCAGTTCTTCAGCAAGGGCCTTACCCAATGCGAACCCCCAGGGTAAGGCTGCCAATTAAATCAGGAAAACCACTGCTTCAGCGTTTCCTTCGCCCTAGCGACATGCTCAGGCTTGATGTAGGCGGCAGTCGCTGCCAATGCCGCGCACAGCACGCCGATATCATCGGAATAGCCAACGATTGGGGTGATGTCGGGTATGGCGTCGATCGGCGAAATGAAGTAGCCGAGTGCACCGTAGATGGTGGTCTTGGCCCATTTTGGCGTTTCCGAGTCCGTGGCGGAGTAGTACATCTTCAGCGCCGGCTCCAGCGCGGACTCACCTGCAGCCTTCGCATAGCCTTTAACTTTGTCCCAGAACGACTCGTCTGAATAATCCTTTTCAAATGCCTTGTCTGACATGGTCTGTGCTCTACGAATTGTATGTGTTTACGATGATTTTCTGATCGGCGTGATCGGGGATGGTCTTCCGAAAACATGGGTGGCGCACCTAGGAGCGACCGAATGGCTTAGGCAGCCGACCTGAGTCTGATTGTGGCACTTTGCTACTGCTCTTGACCATGGTCGGGCAGAAGATGGGTTTGCTCTCCGACGAAATCCACGTTATGCGTGCCGATCGGACCAAGGTCATGATCACCACCGCTCGTTTACCGCTGCATAGAGATCAAGCGAACAACCAATTGGGACGTCCAAGCGCCCATGGCCTGATCTGGTTCATGACTGAGTTGTGGTCACGGGCACAGCCCCATGCGTCAGCGCCACCCGGGCGTTTCCTTTCCTCCAAGCTTTTAGGAAATGTCCCACCGCGCCATCTATTGCGAACAGATCCGCCCTAAGGCTACATTCCCCAAGTCGCAGCAAAATCTGCGACCAGGTGTAGGAACCTGCTGGTAAACTTGGCGCTCGCACTAGGCGCCCCATCACAACGGCTGGCGCCTTTTTTGTGCCCGCTGCGATGTCATGGCGGCTGTGTGTGGGCAGGCTTCGGCCTGGCCGGGTTCCAAGTTTCCCGGTATTCCTACCCCACACATAGCTGCCACCCAATCCCGTAGGAAGGATCGTGGTAGCTCCAATCTCAAACTTGGAGTCTCATGCATGCTTATTCGCATTCTGAGCAGGATCCTCGTATCCGCTCTCCGCCGCCCAGCCCCTGCGGCCACCCCATCCCCAACATTTTACCCGATCGACAGCCAGTCCCTCGCCGAACGTACCAAGCGGGAGGTGTCCCATGACTGAGCGTGAACGCCTGTCCACCCTCCAGAGCTACGTCTGGACCCTCGAACTGCTTGGCGAGGCGCTGGTCCAGCATGACGAAGTCCTGGAGTGCGAGCACAACCCGCAGCTGAGCTTTCGCAACACGGCGGGGATTCACCAGGCGATCCGGATCATCAGCCGTTTGGCCAGCGAGCAGTTCAGCAAGCTGGAGGCGATGAAGGAAGAGGGGGAGAGGTGACGACGCGGTGTCGGTGCCGCTGAGGCACTGAATCCCAGGCACAAAAAAAGACGCCCATTGGGCGTCTTCTTTTTAGGATTTGGTGGAGCCGGGGGGATTTGAACCCCCGTCCGCCAGTACTCCGCTGTCGGTACTACATGCTTAGCCGTGTCTACTGATTTAATCCGCAGCCGCCCGACGGGCAGGGTGCTTTGGATGAGTTGGGTAAGTTTTAGTCGCTTCGCCCCCAACGTGCTGCACGACGATCCTGTTCTGTATGACAATCATTTCGGGTTTACAGGCATCCCCTGATGATTGCTGGACCCGAAGGTACCAGGAGTGCATGTCAGCTGCAATTAAGCAGCGAGAGCAGCACCGTATTGGTCGTCATTGGCAACTATAGAAAGTTGCAACAGTGGATTTACGAGTTCTGTTACCAACTCGGCATGCACCTAGAGTTTCGCTACCGGCGTCGAATCCTAATCGGCCCCACACTCAGCTCTAGCTGAACGTGCCTTTCAGCACGCAAGGCCGAGTATACGCGCTAACGCGGGCGGCGTCGACTGATGGTTCCACCGCCCGCATTCGCGCCGGGCTCAGGTACCGCTGCCACCGGCCGAGCCGCTGCCTTTCTCGGTCTTCTCCAGGCGCTCGAGCACCTTGCTGGTGATGGCGATGCATTCCTTGGTGTCGCCTTTTGCCTGGGCGGCCTTGGCCTGGTCCACATGCTCGGTGATGGCCTTGTCCAGGCCTTCGGAGGTGGCGCCGGCGGTGGCCATGCTGTCGTCGATCTTCTGCAGGTTCATGGCGCACAGGTCGTCGGCGGCGAACACAGGCGAGGCCAGCAGGGTGGCGGCCGCGAACAGGGCGGATAGCGCAGTGCCTTTCATGGGAGTCTCCTTGTGAGGCCTCGGGGAGGTGGGCCTGATCGGTGGACTGCGTGGGTTTGGGTGGGGTTCCATTGGGTTGGTGGGGTGATGGCCTGAGGCATGTGCGATACCTGTAGGCGATCGCCCAGCCCTTGGGTGCCGCGCTGTCGAGCAGGGAACAGAGTTCCTGCGTGGGAGTGGGCTTGCCCCGCGATGCGGTGTTTGGCACCGGCTTTGCCGGTGATCGCGGGGCAAGCCCGCTCCCACGCTGCCTCAGTCCAATCAAAGAATTATGTTTTTTGCCATGAGAGATCGCCCAGTCTTTTGGGGCTGCGCTGTCGCGCAGGGAACTGTTATCTCTGTGGGAGCGGGCTTGACCCGCGAACACCGGCGGAGCCGGTGCCATACACCGCGCTGGATTCTTCGCGGGTAAACCCGCTCCCACAGGGGCAGGCTAAATCACTGGGTATAGGAGCGGCCTTGTGCGCGAAAGGGGGGCGTAGCGGCCCGGGGCATTAGTGTAGATGTACAGATCGCCAGGGCCGCTTTGCGGCCCTTTCCGGCCGGTCCGACGCCTCGGCAAGGCCGCTCCTACAGCGACCGAGCAGGCCTTCTGAAGGGCAATAAAAAACCCCGGCACGGGGCCGGGGCTTTTTCATCACGCTAACGCGATCACTCCTGGTTGGCCAGTTTGTGCTCGAGGTAGTGGATGTTGACGCCGCCTTTGCAGAAACCTTCATCACGCACCAGGTCGCGGTGCAGCGGGATGTTGGTCTTGATGCCGTCGACGACGATCTCGTCCAGGGCATTGCGCATGCGCGCCATGGCTTCGTCGCGGTCCTTGCCGTAGGTGATCAGCTTGCCGATCAACGAATCGTAGTTCGGCGGAACCGAGTAGCCGCTGTACAGGTGCGAATCGACGCGCACGCCGTTGCCGCCCGGGGCGTGGAAGTGCTTCACCTTGCCTGGGCTCGGGATGAACTTCTTCGGGTCTTCGGCGTTGATCCGGCACTCCAGCGAGTGACCGCGGATCACCACGTCTTCCTGGCGGAACGACAGCTTGTTGCCAGCGGCGATGCTCAGCATCTCCTTGACGATGTCGATGCCGGTGACCATTTCCGAAACCGGGTGCTCGACCTGGACGCGGGTGTTCATCTCGATGAAGTAGAAGCGGCCGTTCTCGTACAGGAACTCGAAGGTACCAGCACCGCGGTAGCCGATCTCGATGCACGCGTCGACGCAACGCTTGAAGACTTCCTGACGGGCCTTCTCGTCGATGCCCGGGGCCGGGGCTTCTTCCAGGACCTTCTGGTGACGGCGCTGCAGCGAGCAGTCACGGTCGCCCAGGTGCACGGCGTTGCCCTGGCCGTCGGACAGTACCTGGACTTCCACGTGACGTGGGTTGGTCAGGAACTTCTCCAGGTAGACCATCGGGTTGCCGAACGCGGCACCGGCTTCGGTACGGGTCAGCTTGGCCGATTCGATCAGGTCTTCTTCCTTGTGCACCACACGCATGCCGCGACCACCGCCGCCGCCAGCGGCCTTGATGATCACCGGGTAACCGACCTCGCGGGCGATCGCCAGCGCGGTTTCCGGGTCTTCCGGCAGCGGGCCGTCGGAGCCCGGCACGGTCGGTACGCCCGACTTGATCATCGCGTCCTTGGCCGACACCTTGTCGCCCATCAGGCGAATGGTGTCGGCTTTCGGGCCGATGAAGATGTAGCCGGAATTTTCCACCTGCTCGGCAAAATCGGCGTTTTCCGCGAGGAAGCCGTAGCCTGGGTGGATGGCGGTGGCACCTGTCACTTCGGCGGCGGCGATGATCGCCGGGATGTGCAGGTAGGAGTCCTTGGACGATGCAGGGCCGATGCAGACCGACTCGTCTGCCAGGCCCAGGTGCATCAGTTCACGGTCGGCCGTGGAGTGCACGGCGACGGTCTTGATGCCCAGCTCTTTGCAGGCACGCAGGATCCGCAGGGCAATTTCCCCACGGTTGGCGATCAGGACTTTTTCAAGTTTCCCAGACATCGTTGGTTCTCCGCGAATCAAACGATGGTGAACAGCGGCTGGTCGTACTCAACCGGCTGGCCGTCTTCCACGAGGATGGCGTCGATCACACCGCCGATGTCGGATTCGATGTGGTTCATCATCTTCATGGCTTCGACGATGCACAGGGTGTCGCCTTTCTTCACGGCCTGGCCGACTTCGGCGTAGTTTGGCGAAGTTGGCGAAGGCTTGCGGTAGAAGGTACCGACCATTGGCGAGCGAACCACGGTGCCTTTCAGGGCCGGAGCAGCGGCAGCGGCTTCAGCGGCTGGAGCGGCGGCGGCAACAGGTGCAGCAGCGGCAACCGGAGCGGCCATCGGGGCCGGGGCGGCGAAGTACTGGGCGCCGGCCGGGGTCTTGCTGTGACGGCTGATGCGAACGGACTCTTCGCCTTCCTTGATCTCCAGTTCGTCGATGCCAGACTCTTCCAGCAGTTCGATCAGCTTCTTGACTTTACGGATATCCATTAATCATCAACTCCCAAGGTTCGGTCGGGGACGTATTTTTAAAACGTGTCGAAAACGTTTCTTCATGAGCCTCGGCCCGAAGGGGCCAAGGCCTTGTGTCATCAGGGCTGTGCGTTGGCAGCCAGGTGTTCCAGCGCGGACTCCAGGGCCAGCCGGTAACCGGTGGCACCGAGACCGCAGATCACCCCTACGGCAACATCGGAAAAGTAGGAGTGGTGGCGGAACGGTTCACGCTTGTGCACGTTCGAGAGGTGCACTTCGATGAATGGGATGCTCACCGCGAGCAATGCGTCACGTAATGCGACGCTGGTGTGGGTGAAAGCGGCCGGATTGATCAGGATGAAGTCCACGCCTTCGTTGCGCGCGGCATGGATGCGGTCGATCAATTCGTATTCGGCATTGCTCTGCAGGTATTGCAGATGGTGGCCGGCGGCGCGGGCGCGCTGCTCCAGGTCCTGATTGATCTGGGCCAGGGTGGCGGCGCCATAGTGGCCCGGTTCGCGGGTCCCGAGCAGGTTCAGGTTGGGGCCGTGCAGCACCAGTAGGGTTGCCATCTGCGATTCCTTGGTTTTGTAGGGCAATTCGACATAGCGCGGCGACTATGCCGCAAGCGGCGCTGAGTGTCCAGTTCCCGGCAATAGCCAGCACGATGTCCGAGATTCGCGCAAAGTATGTGACCAGATGATTAAGTCTGGTCACCGCTGCGGGGTTTTTTCACTGGACGCGGGAAGTTATAGCCCGAGTTGGCCGCGCACGCGCGTCAATACCTGGGCGAAATCGCCGGCGTTTATCTCGCCGATGACCCGATCGGTGGTCATTTCGCTGCCGTTCGCGGCAAAGAACATCAGCGCGGGAGGGCCGAACAGCCGGTAGCGGTCGAGCAGGGCGCGTTGTTCGGCGTTGCTCTCGGTGATATCGAAGCGCAGCAGGCGGAAGGTGCTCAGTTGCGGCAGGACCTGCGGCGCATTGAGCACTTCGTGCTCGATCACCTTGCAGCTGATGCACCAGTCGGCGTACCAGTCGAGCAGCACCGGCTGGCCGGCGGCCTTGGCCTCGGCCAGGGCGGCGTCGAGGGCGGCGGGGGTGGTGAGGGTCTGCCAGGCGTCGGCCTTGGTCGGCGCGACGCCGCCGGCCGCAATCGGTGGCGGTAGCGGACGCAGCGGATCGCCCTGGCCGCTCAGGGCGCCATACCAGCAGGCCAGGGCGTACATCAGCAGCGCCAGGCCCAGCAGTTGCGCCAGGCGCTGGCGTGGGGTCTTGACCACGAACTCCAGGGCGCCGAGGAACAGCGCCACGCCGGCGGCCAGCAGGCCGACCAGCAGCAGGGTGGCCGGCCCCGGCAGCACGCGGCTGAGCAGGCCGATGGCCAGGCCCAGCAGCAGCACGCCGATGGCGTTCTTCACCGTATTCATCCATGGCCCGCTCTTCGGCAGCCAGGCCGCGCCGCCGGTGGCCACCAGCAACAGCGGCGCGCCCATGCCCAGGCCCAGGGCGAACAGTTTCAGCGCGCCGCCCAGGGCGTCGCCGCTGGCGCTGATGTACAGCAAGGCGCCGGCCAGCGGCGCCGACACGCAGGGCGAGACCAGCAGGCTGGAGAGCACGCCGAGCACCGCCGCGCCGAGCAGCGAGCCACCTTTGGTGCGGTGGGCGAGGTTGTCCAGGCGGCTGCTCAGGGCCTGTGGGAGCTTGATGTCGAACAGGCCGAACATGGCCAGGGCGAACAGCACGAAGAACGCGGCAAACGGCACCAGCACCCAGGCCGATTGCAGGCGCGCCTGCAGGTTCAGGCCGGCGCCGAACAGGCCCATCAGCGCGCCGAGCACGGCGAAGCTGGCCGCCATCGGCAGCACGTAGGCCAGTGACAGCGACAGCCCGCGCAGGCCGCCGATCTGGCCGCGCAGGACCACGCCGGAAAGGATCGGCAGCATCGGCAGCACGCACGGGGTGAAGGTCAGGCCGACCCCGGCGAGGAAGAACAGCAGCAGCGATTTCCAGGTCCAGCCCTGCTCGGCGGTTGCCGGCAGCGGGGCGCCTTGGCCGTCGATGCTCAGCCGCGCGGTTTCCGGCGGATAGCACAGGCCCTTGTCGGCGCAGCCCTGGTAGCCCACCAGCAGGGTGAAGGCGCGCGGGTCGTTGCGTGGCAGCTCGATGTCGAGCACGCCGTGATAGACCTCGACGTCGCCGAAGAACTCGTCGTGCTTGGCCTCGCCCTTGGGGATGTCCGGCGCGCCCAGGCGGATATCCGCGGGCTCGGTGCGGAACTGGAAGCGGTGGCGGTAGAGGTAGTAGCCGTCGGTGGCGACGAAGCGCAGCTTGACGGTCTGGGCATCGGCCTGGACCAGGCTGAGCTTGAAGGCTTCGTGCACCGGCAGGAAGTCGGCGCTGTTGGAGGCGGCGCCGAGGGTGGCGCTGGGGCGGTTGTCGAGCAGGCCCGTGGCGAAGACGGGGCTGGCCAGCAGCAGGAGCAGCAGGAAAAACAGGCGGTGCATGGCGGACTCGCGAGGTGGAACGTGGCGGGCATGATAGCGGAGTTGGCCGAAATTGGGGCCGCTTTGCGGCCCATCGCGGCACAAGGCCGCTCCTACAGAGATGCGCGAACCCTGTAGGAGATCGCCCAGCCCTCCGGGCTACGCTGTCGCGCAGGGAACAGAGTTCCAGCGTGGGGGGGGGGGGGGGGCCGCCGCCCCCCC
>NZ_JAQMYQ010000005.1:0-164432 GCF_028369275.1 Mitsuaria sp. RG | reverse complement strand
GCTTAGAAGCAAAAGCAAACAGCAACTACAAGAGCGAACAACAAGAGCGAACAACAAGAGCGAACAACAAGAGCGAACAACAAGAGCGAACAACAAGAGCAAGTTACTTGTATCTCACTCGTCGGTCTCTCCGGGACTTTCATGAATTGTTGACGATCTTTTCACGCTCCCCCCTTTAGCGTCGCCTGCCAACCGATCCGGCAGGCAACCGCTCTCTGAGGCACACGTGTCCCGTACAACTCCCCCCGCTAGCAAATCCATCGACTGGTCTGGCCTCGGCTGGCTCCTGCTGTTCTTCTGGTACTTCTCCGGCGTCACCCAGGCCCTGCTGCTGTTCAGCGGCACCACCGGCTTTGCCGGCTTTCGCGACGCCTTGTTCCTCAGCAGCCTGTGGCTGGCCCCAGTACTGCTGCTGCCACGCCTGACCCGCCCCCTCGCCGCGCTGATCGGGCTGGTGTTGTGGGCCAGCTCGCTGGTCGGCCTGAGCTATTTCGGCATCTACCGCCAGGAGTTCTCGCAAAGCGTCATCTTCGTGATGTTCGAGTCCAACACCGCCGAAGCCGGGGAATACTTCAGCCAGTACTTCAGTATCTGGCTGTGCCTGGGGCTGCTGCTCTACAGCGCGATCGCCGTGCTGCTGTGGCGACGCATACGCCCGGTCACCCTGCCACGGTACAGCCGCCTGCCGGTGGTCGTCCTGTTGCTGACAGCGACCCTGGGCTACCCGTTCTACAAACAGATGGTCTCCCAGCAACGCAGCTTCGCCGACGCCCAGGAAAAGGTCGAACAGCGCATGGCGGCCGCGGTGCCCTGGCAACTGGTGGTCGGCTACCGGCAGTACCGCCAGCAGCTGGACAACATGCAGGCCCTGCTGGAACAGAATGCCGCCCTGCCGCCGCTGCAGGACCTCAAGGACAACAGCGGCGACGCGCCGCGCACCCTGGTGCTGGTACTGGGCGAGTCCACCACCCGCGAACACATGCACCTGTACGGCTACAACCGCGACACCACACCGAACCTCGATGCCCTGGCCGCCCGCGACAAGGGCCTCACCGTGTTCCGCAACGTCGTCTCGCCACGCCCGTACACCATCGAGGTGATGCAGCAGATCCTCACCTTCGGCGATCAACAGCACCCCGACCGCTTCCTCACCGATCCATCGCTGATCAACCTGATGAAACAGGCCGGCTACAAGACCTTCTGGATCACCAACCAGCAGACGATGACCAAGCGCAACACCATGCTCACCACCTTCTCGCAGCAGACGGACGTGCCGGTCTACCTGAACAACCAGCGCAACCAGAACGCCAGCCAGTACGACAGCGTGGTGCTGGAGCCCTTCGAAAAAGCCCTGCAGGACCCGGCCGGCAAGAAGCTGATCATCGTCCACCTGCTCGGCACGCACATGGATTACCGCTACCGCTATCCGGCCGGTTTCGACCACTTCAAGGACAACACCGGCGCGCCGGCGGCGCTGTCCCCCGACCAGGTACGAACCTACAACTTCTATGACAACGCCGTGCGCTACAACGACTTCGTCGTGTCCGACCTGATCAAGCGCTATTCGGCCAGCACACCGAACGGCTTCCTGCTGTACCTCTCCGACCATGGCGAGGACGTCTACAGCTCCGGCAATCATGATCGCCTCGGCCGCAACGAGGCCGACCCGACCCGGCCGATGTACACCATCCCCTTCCTGCTCTGGACCTCGCCCAGCTGGCAGGCGGGGCACCCGCGCGACCTGCAGTCGATGACCAACCGCCCCTATAGCAGCGCACACCTGATCCACACCCTGTCCGACCTGGCGGGCCTGAGCTACGACCGCTACGAGCCGGCCAAGAGCCTGGTCAACGAAGCGTTCACCGCCAGCCCACGCTGGATCGGCGACCCGTACGCGAAAAACGGGCTGCACGCGTTCGACAACCTGCCCGACACCCGGGCGAAACAGCAACAGCGGACCGCCAGCAGCAGCACGGTTCGCCCTGACGAAGGCTGACAGCCCGCGACAAGGCCGCCCCTCACACCAGTCCCTCCGCTTGAAGGGACACGCCCCCCCCAAGAACCGATATCTGGCCCCCAGGTATCGGTTTTTTGCTGCATCAATGATGAATAAATTTCTGCCATATTGTTTCGTACATTTCCTGACAATTACAAAACGACAATATTCCACTCCACAATGACGTCAATACACCCCAGTAATCATGGGCAATTCAAATGAGTACGTGCAAACACCCGCATTGGCACATCATCAAAACGACGAAATCAAACATTCCAAAACGGAATGATGTAGCAACTAATTGTCGTTTGTTGCGAACACCTTTCAACGCCAATACTGATTTCAATCAATGCAATCGCGACCGCCGCGGCACTGGAGAAGCCGCCGGCCGACCGGCGCCCAAACCGCGCCCGTCAACTGCAACTGGAAGTGGTCAGATCACAACAAAAACAACAACTCACCCGAATGCAGATCCAATAGGTTGCCCATGACCCATTCGAACAACAACGCAAGTTTGACTGCCGCAACCCCGCCTTCCGGACACCTCAAACGCACGCTCACCAGCCGCCACCTGAACATGATCGCCATCGGCGGCTCCATCGGCACCGGCCTGTTCGTCTCCTCCGGCGCCACCATCGCCCAATCCGGCCCCGGCGGCGCGCTGCTGGCCTTCGCGGTGATCGGCCTGATGGTCTACTTCCTGATGACCAGCCTCGGCGAAATGGCCGCGTGCATGCCGGTCAGCGGCTCGTTCTCCACCTATGCCTCGCGCTACGTCGAAGAAAGCTTCGGCTTCGCCCTGGGCTGGAACTACTGGTACTCCTGGGCCGTGACCATCGCCGTGGACCTGGTGGCCGTGCAGATCATCATGCTCTACTGGTTCCCGGACACCCCCGGGGTGATCTGGAGCGCGGCCTTCCTGGTACTGCTGTTCGCCCTCAACGTCGCCTCGGTGCGCTTCTTCGGCGAGGCCGAGTTCTGGTTCGCCCTGATCAAGGTCATCACCATCATCATCTTCATCGCCGTGGGCGTGCTGATGCTGCTGGGCATCCTCGAAGGCGGCCAGGACGGCGGCGCCCATCTCTGGCAGATCGGCGACGCGCCCATCGCCGGCGGCCTGCCAGCGCTGATCGGCGTGGCGATGATCGTCGGCTTCTCGTTCCAGGGCACCGAGTTCGTGGGCATCGCCGCCGGCGAAACGGAAAACCCGGGGCGCAATATTCCCAAGGCCGTACGCCAGATCTTCTGGCGCATCCTGCTGTTCTACGTGCTGACCATCGTCGTGATCGGCCTGCTGATCCCCTACACCGACCCACGGCTGCTCAAGGACGGACTGTCGGACGTCACCATTAGCCCGTTCACCCTGATCTTCACCAAGGCCGACATGCTTGCCGCCGCCGCCGTGATGAACGCGGTGATCCTGACCTCGGTGCTGTCCGCCGGCAACTCGGGCATGTACGCCTCCTCGCGCATGCTCTACAGCCTGGCGCTGGAGCGCAAGGCGCCGGCCATCTTCGCCAGGGTAACTCGCAGCGGCACGCCGGTCTGGGCGCTGCTGGCCACCGCCGCAGTCGCCGGCCTGTGCCTGCTGAGCTTCCTGTTCAGCCCCGGCAAGCTCTACCTGTGGCTACTGAACACCTCCGGCATGCTTGGCTTCATCGCCTGGCTGGGTATCGCGATCAGCCATTACCGCTTCCGCCGCGGCTACCTGTTCCATGGCAACGACCTGGCGAAACTGCCGTATGTGTCGAAGTACTTCCCGTTCGGCCCACTGTTCGCCTTCGGCCTGTGCATGGTGGTGATGCTCGGACAGAACTACCAGGCATTCATCGGCGGGCAGATCGACTGGATCGGCGCCTTCGCCACCTACGTCGGTCTGGTGCTGTTCGTGGTGGTCTGGTTCGGGCACAAGCTGATGACAGGTTCCAGGGTGGTGCGCTACAGGGAAATGGACTTCTCCAGCATCGAGATGCGCAAGGCCGAACGCAGCAAGGCAGAGCCCGCCGGCGATGCGCTCGCGGCCAGCCAGCAGCCCGCCTGAACACTCCATTGGCGGACCCGCTCCGGTCCGCCCACCACTGCTCCGGGACCCTGATGAACAGCACCTTCGACTCCTACTACGAAGCCACCGCCAGCAGAACCTTCTACCCCACCCAGAGTGGGCACACCGATACCCGCGTCTGCATCCTCGGTGGCGGCCTGGCCGGCCTGTCGACCGCGATAGGGCTTGCCGAGCGCGGAGTGAGCGATGTGACCCTGCTCGAGTCGCAACGTGTCGGCCATGGCGCCTCGGGACGCAACGGCGGCTTTGTCTTCGGCGGCTACAGCCTCGGCAACGCCGACCTGCTGTCGGCGCTGGGCGCCAACGAGGCCCGCAAGCTGTATCGGCTGACACTCGACGCCGTCGACCTGATCCGCGAACGCACCCGCCGCTACACCATCGACTGCGACCTGGTCGACCAGGGCGTGATCCTCGCCAACTGGTTCAACGACCCGTCGCGCCTGGAGAAACCGCGCCAGCTGATGAAGCAGGCCTATGGCGTCGACTGGGAATACATCGCACCCGGAGACCTGAAGGAACAGCTCAGGACCGAGCGCTATTACGGCGGGTTGCTGGAGCGCAACGCCTTCCACTTCCACCCGCTCAAGTACGTCTGCGGCCTCGCCCAGGCCGCGTCCCAGGCCGGGGTGACGATCTTTGAGCAGTCGCCGGTGACCGGCATCGAGAAGAAGGCCGGCGGCTACATCGTGCGCACCGGCCAGGGCGAAGTCCATGCCGAGGAGGTGGTGTTCAGCGCAGGGGGCTATGCCCGCGGCGTCTACGCCCCAATCGAACGCGCCGTTCTGCCGATCGCCACCTACGTGGTGACCACCCCACCACTGGGCGATCGCCTGTCGGACGCCATCAACTGCCAGTCAGCCATCTACGACACACGCTTCGCCTTCGATTACTACCGCCCGCTGAAAGACACCCGAATTCTCTGGGGGGGACGCATCTCCATTCTCGATCGCGGGCCGCAGGCCATCGCCAGGCTGCTCAAGGCCGACCTGGCAAGCGTCTACCCGCAACTCGAGGACGTGGAATTGGAGTATTCCTGGGGCGGCCTGATGAGCTACGGACGCCACCAGATGGCGCAGATCGGCCAGGACGACAATGGCATCTGGCACGCGGTTGGCTTCGGCGGCCACGGCATGGCCCCGACCACGGTCGCCGGCGAAGTGCTGGCGGACGCCATCGCCCGTCGCCTGCCGATCCCGAGCGGTTTCAGCCAGTTCGGCCTCGACCGTACCTTCGGCCTGGCCGGCCTGGTGGCCGCGCAGGCCACCTACACTGCCTACCAGGCGCGTGATGCCTTCGATGCGCGGCGGTTGAATCGTTGACAGTGGGCCAGGGCACTTTTCGACAGGCATGAAAAAGCCCGCCATGAAGGCGGGCTCTTTCGTACTGCATATGGTGGGTCGTGTAGGATTCGAACCTACGACCAATTGGTTAAAAGCCAACTGCTCTACCAACTGAGCTAACGACCCGTTGGATGGCGCGTATATTACTGATTTCTCAGAGGAAATCAACACCCCATCGCGAAATTTTTCAAAAATACCGGGTGGGGTCCTCTATGCCGGCCGCCTTGAAGCCGTCGGCACGCAGACGGCAGCTGTCGCACTTGCCGCAGGCACGCCCGTCGTCATCAGCCTGGTAGCAGGAGACGGTCAGGCTGTAGTCCACGCCACGGGCGATGCCCGCCTGGACGATCTGCGCCTTGCTCAGGTTCTGCAACGGCGCCTGGATACGGAAGCCCTGCCCTTCCACACCGGCCTTGGTGGCCAGGTTGGCCATGCGCTCGAAGGCCTCGACGAATTCCGGGCGGCAGTCCGGATAACCGGAGTAGTCCACGGCGTTGACACCAATGAAGATGTCACGGGCTTCGAGCACCTCCGCCCAGCCCAGGGCCAGGGACAGGAACACGGTGTTGCGGGCCGGCACGTAGGTGACCGGAATCCCCTCGCTCGGCGCCTCGGGCACATCGATGCTGCTGTCGGTCAGGGCCGAGCCACCGATGCCGTCGAGGTTCAGGCCGATCACCTTGTGTTCGATCACGCCCAGGTCACGGGCCACCCGCGCTGCGGCATTGAGCTCGGCGCGGTGGCGCTGGCCGTAGTCGAAGCTCATGGTGTAGCACTGGTAGCCGTCGGCCTTGGCCATGGCCACCACGGTGGCCGAGTCCAGGCCACCGGACAGCAGGATTACCGCGCGTTTGTCAGTCATGTCTTTTTTCTCCTCAACGTCCGGGTTCGTCGTTCCACAGCAGCTTGTGCAGCTGCAGCTGGAAACGCACGGGCAGGTTGTCGGCGACGATCCAGTCGGCCAGGTCGGTGGCGCTCACCTGATGGTGGCTGGGCGAGAACAGCACTTCCCCGGCGCGCTCGGCCAGGTTGTACTGAATCAGCTTGGAAACCGCCCAATCGTAGTCCTCGCGGGAACAGATGACGAACTTGACCTGGTCATTGCCGGTCAGCAGCTCGATGTTCTCGTAGCGATTGCGATGGGATTCTTCCGAGCCCGGGGTCTTGAGGTCGACCACGCGGCTGACCCGGGTGTCGACACCACTGATATCGAGGGCGCCGCTGGTTTCCAGCGACACGTCGTAACCGGCATCGCACAGGCGCTGCAGCAACGGCAGCGCGTTGGGCTGGGCCAGCGGCTCGCCGCCGGTCACGCAGACGTAGCGCGGCTTGAAGCCGGCGACCTGCTCGAGGATCGAGTCGAGGGTGCGAATAGTGCCGCCACTGAAGGCGTAGGCACTGTCGCAGTACTGGCAGCGCAGGGGGCAACCGGTCAGGCGCACGAAAACCGTGGGCAGCCCGGCCGTTCGCGTTTCACCCTGCAACGAGTAAAACACTTCGGTGATGCGTAATGTGTCTTGCATGATCGCCACGGGCGTGACAGCTGAACAGGCTGTCCGCCTCCGTCAGGCACTGTCGCGGACTCGACATGGCGTTATCCGCGGCAGCGTGTTTAAGAAAAAAGGGCAGTGATTCTAACGAAAAAACCCGCGACAGGCGCGGGTTTCTTCATCAACGGGTCGCTCAGAGCTTCTGCAGGTCGCGCTGGGCCAGTTGCGCGGCGGAGGTGCCGGGGTACTGGGTGATGACCTGCTGCAGGATGCCCTTGACCTTGTCGGTGTGGCCCATGCGGCGCTCGACATCGGCCAGCTTGTACAGCGAATCCGGCACCTTGCTGTGTTTCGGGTACTTCTGGCCGACCTCGGCGAAGGCCTGGCTGGCGCCTTGCAGGTCGCCCTTGGCCAGGTTGACCTCGCCAAGCCAGTACTGGGCATTGCCGGCGTACTGGCTGTTGGGGTACTTGCGCAGGAAGGCGTTGAAGGCCTGGCTGGCCTTGTCGAAGTCCTTCTGCTTGATCAGGTCGAAAGCGGCGTCGTAATACAGCTTCTCTTTCGCCGGATCACCCGGCTCGCTGCTGGCGGCCGGTGGCTGCGCGGCGCTGGCGCCGGCAGCGGCACCCGTGGCTGCGTTGTTCGCGCCACCGGTGGAGGAATTGTCTGGAGTCGCGGCAGGCGCGGCACCGCTGCTGAGGCGGCGGTCGAGATCCTGGTAGCGCTCGAGGTTTTCCTGCTTCATGCGCGACACATCGTTCTGCAACTCTTCGATGATGCCTTGCTGGCGGGAAATCTGGTCCTGCATCTGCTGCAGCTGCATGAACAGCTGGCCATTTGCAGAAGCAGGGGCCGAAGCCCCTGCTCCGGCATAGGCGCCGCTCGTGCCATAACCCGCGGGTGGATAGCCACCCGCGTTGTCATCTACTACGGGAACCGCAGCCCACGCCGAAAGGGGCAGGCTGAGTGCGAGGACGGTTACAGCACGACGGCACATACGCATAAGAACTTACTTACGCAGTTCTACGCGACGGTTTTGAGCCCAGGACTGCTCGTCGTTGCCGGTGGCAACTGGACGCTCTTCGCCGTAGGAAACCAGTTCCAGCTGAGCAGGGGAAACGCCCTGCAGAACCAGGTAGCGCTGAACGGCCTTGGCACGACGCTCACCCAGAGCCATGTTGTACTCGCGGGTGCCGCGCTCGTCGGTGTTGCCTTCCAGGACAACGCGGTTGCCGTTGGACTTCAGGTCCTTGGCGTGAACGTCCAGGGAGCGCATGGCTTCTGGCTTCAGGTCCGAGCTGTCGTATTCGAAGTAGAAGGTGGTGATTGCGCGCAGGGCGGCTTCTTCGCTCAGGGAGCCGTCGACAGCGCCAGTGTTGGCACCGTAGCCAGCGTTCGGGTCAACAGCGCCTTCACCAGCGTTGTCGCCGCCTTTCGAGGAGCAACCTACAGCTACAGCCATGGCCAGAGCCAGCGCAGCGAATTTACCAAACTTCAGCATTTCCATCGTGAAACTCCTAATGAAACCCCAGTGTGTTAAGCAAAACGTGTTACGCCGCAATCAGTTCAGGTAAGGGGACCAGGACGGTTCTCTGACTTCGCCTTGAGCGGTAGGAAGTGGGAGCCTCACGCGGCCGTTAAGCGACACGAGCATCAAGACTCCCCGGCCCTGCTGGCGGGTGGCGTAGATTAGCATGGTGCCGTTTGGCGCAACAGTGGGAGACTCATCAAGACTGGTCTCGGTGAGAATCTTTACACTTCCACGTTGCAGGTCCTGAGCGGCCACCTTGAAGTTGGTGAAACCCTGCTGGCGATGAATCATCACCAGGGTCTTCTCGTCCGCCGACAGTTTCGGGTTGGCGTTGTAGTTACCCACGAATGTCACGCGCTCGGCGCCACCGCCACCAACCGACTGCTTGTAGATCTGCGGCTTGCCGCCACGGTCGGAGGTGAAGTACAGGGTGTTGCCATCCTTGCCCCAGAACGGCTCGGTATTGATGCCCGGGCCTGCGGTCACGCGGGTGATCTGGCGCGAGGCCACATTCATCACGTAGATGTCCGGGTTGCCGTCCTTGGACAGCACGAACGCCAGGCGGGTGCCGTCAGGCGACCAGGCCGGAGCGCCGTTCAGGCCCTCGAAGTTGGTGATCTGCTCGCGACGACCGGTGTCGATGTGCTGGATGAAGATGCGCGGACGCTTCTGCTCGAACGAGACATAGGCGATGCGCTTGCCATCCGGCGCGAAACGCGGCGACAGGATCGGTTCACGCGACTGCAACAGGGTCACTGCACGGGCACCGTCGTAGTCCGAACGCTGCAGGGTGTAGCGGGTGTTGTTGGTCGAGAAACGCTCGGCGGTCACATACAGCATGCGGGTCGAGAACGCACCCTTGATGCCGGTGAGCTTCTCGAACGACTGGTCGGCGATGTAGTGGGCCATGTCGCGCAACTGGTCGACGCCGCCGGCAACGCTGCCGGTCAGCACTTGCTGCTCGGTGGCGACGTTGAACAGCGCGTAGCTCACCTGCAGGCGGCCGCCTGCCGGGACGATGCTACCAACCATGACGTACTGGGCGCCCAGGGCTTTCCAGTCACGGAAGATCACTTCGCTGGCCTGGGTCGGCAAGCTGATCATGTTCTGCCGCGGGATCGGCCCATAGTAGCCGGAGTTGCGCAGGTCGTTGCTGATGATGTCGGCCATGTCCTCGGGCAGCACGCTGCCGCCCTGCACGCCGAACGGTACTACCGCAATGGGGGTTGCCCGGTCGCTACCGCTGGTGACCAGGATGTTCTTTTCCTCTGCCATGGCCATGCCTGCCACGCAGCAGAGCAAGACCAGGAGTCCTCTCAGACGTTTAATCACAACGCTAGATCCTCAGGTGTAAATGTCATCTTGAATGAACGATACGGATTGAAATCGCTCGGCTTCAAGCCCTGCATTTCGGTCAACCGACCAATGTTCTTCACCGCGGCCACGGCCGAGCTGTCGAACGGACCGTCACCGCTGGACTTGGCCACACTCACGTTGGTGATGGTGCCGTCCGGCAGCATGTTGATCTGCAGAACTACCGTCATGCCCTTGCGCGCAGATGGCGGACGCGCCCAACCTTCGGCCGCGCGCATGCGGATCAGGTCGTCGAAGTCGCCGGCCACCTGGTCACCCTGCTCGTCGGCCAGCGCCTGCTGCCGCTCGGTGGTGTCGGACAACAGCTCGGCGAGCGCCTGGGCCTTCTTGTCTTCCGCCGCCTTGCGGGCCGCTTCCTGTGCCTTTTTCTTCTGGGCGTCTGCCGCGGCCTTTTTCTTGGCCTCTTCAGCTGCCTTCTTCTTCGCGTCCTCGGCCGCCGCTTTCTTCTTGGCGTCCTCGGCAGCTTTTTTCTTCGCGTCTTCGGCGGCTTTCTTCTTCGCCTCTTCCGCAGCTTGTTTCTTGGCTTCTTCGTCGGCCTGTTTCTTGGCCTCTTCCTCAGCCTTCTTCTTGGCGATGTCAGCCTGTTGCTTTTCAGCGGCCTTCTTAGCTTCCTCGGCTTTCTTGGCCTCGGCGGCTTTCTTCTGCTCGGCGGCCTCAGCCTTCTTCGCCTCGGCGGCTTCGCGAGCCTCCTCGGCTTTTTGAGCGGCGTCGGCTTTCTTTTGTTCCGCGGCCTTCACGGCCTCCTGCTCGACCTTCTTCTGCTCCAGCTGCTCGACCTCGGTCTGGCGCGAGGCGGTTTTCTTCGCTTCCCCAGCAATCTTCTGATTGGTCTGGGTGGTCGCCTGGCTCTTGGATTTGAGCTGGTAGAGCGTGGCCTGGACGATGGGCTTGGACGGCGGCAGCTCGGGCGTCATGGCAAAGCTGACGAACAGCATGCCGAACACCAGAACATGCAGGCCGATGGCCCAGACACTGGGCCAGAAGTAGCTTTCCGAGGCGGATGGCTCTCGCTGCTGCATCAGGGCGCCTCGGTAATCAGGCCAACGTTACCGACACCGGCCTTCTGCAACCCGCCCATGGCGCCCATGACCGCGCCGTAGTCGACGGCCTTGTCGCCACGGATGAAGACCTGGGTCTGTTTGCCCTGGTCACGGCCGGCGGCGATGATCTTGGTCACCGCACCGGTCATTTCCGGCAAGGTCATGGCCTTGTCCATCTGCTTGTCGGTGTCTACTTCGCTACCAAGGTTCCAGTAGTAGGTCTTGTCGGCCTTGATCGAGATGGTCAGGACCTGGACGTTGTTGTCCTGCGGCAGGGCTTCGCTGGAAACCTTGGGCAGATCCACCTTCACGCCCTGGTTGAGCATGGGGGCGGTCACCATGAAGATGACCAGCAGTACCAGCATCACGTCGATGTAGGGCACCACGTTCATCTCGGCGACCGGCTTGCGTTTGTGGCGAACTCGGGCCATGGGTTTCTACCTGATCACTCTTCGCTGGTGTGTACTTTGCGGTGCAGGATCGCCTGGAACTCGTCGGCGAAGGTGTAGTAGCGGCCAATCAGCACTTCACTGCGCGCGGCAAAACGGTTGTAGGCGATAACGGCCGGGATCGCGGCGAACAGGCCGATCGCGGTGGCGATCAGGGCCTCGGCGATACCGGGAGCCACGGTGGCCAGGGTCGCCTGTTGGGCGCTGGCCAGGCCGCGGAACGAGTTCATGATGCCCCACACGGTACCGAACAGGCCGATGTACGGGCTGGTGGAACCGACGGTGGCCAGGAACGGCAGGCTCTGCTCGAGCTTTTCTTCCTCACGGGAGATCGCCACGCGCATGGCGCGACCGACACCTTCCATGACCGCGTCCGGATCAACACCCGGCTGCTGGCGCAGACGCGAGAATTCCTTGAAGCCGGCGCGGAACACCTGCTCGACACCCGAGTCCGGATCGGGGTTGCTACCTGCCTGGCGGTACAGCTTGGACAGGTCGATGCCCGACCAGAAGCGCTCTTCGAAAGCGTCCAGTGCACGACGACCGGCGCGCAGCATGGTGCTGCGCTGGAAGATCATGATCCAAGAGGTCACCGAGGCTGCCACGAGGGTCAGCATTACCAGCTGAACCACGACACTGGCATTGGCGACCAGGCTCCACATGGAGGTATGGTCGACGACGTTTGCTTCCACGCTTATTCTCCTGCGTTCGATTGAGTACCCGCGCCGTCCGCCAGGAATGCGTCGCGCAGTTCTGGGGGAATGGCCCGGGGTTTGAAAGTGTCGGCGCGCACGGCGGCCACCAGGAACTGCCCCTCGCAGAGCAGCACTTCATCCTGTGTTCGCCACACCTGCTGCACGAAGCGCAGGCTGGCACGATTCAGTTCAAGCACTTGCGCGGTCACCCGCAGCTCATCGTCCAGGCGGGCCGGCGCGTGGTAGCGCGCCTCGCTGGAATGGACCACGAACAGCAGGTTGTCCTGCGCCAGCTGGGCCTGGGAGAACCCCAGGTGACGCAGCCGCTCGGTGCGGGCGCGCTCCATGAATTTCAGGTAGTTGACGTAATACACCACGCCACCGGCGTCGGTATCCTCGTAATAGACGCGACAGCGGTGTGCGAACGGTTCCAGCCCATTTTGCGCGCGCATACTCTAGTGGTTACTCCTGAACTTGCCAATCCGCCGCGGTAACTGTTTTTTCATCAATAATGTCCTATTGCCAGCGAGCCTGCGGCGTGCCAGCGCTAGGACCACGAAATTCCCGATTCGATCTGTCATTCGTCGTCCTGGGCGGCATATTCGCCACCTTCGCAGAAGCGCCCGGGGATGTTCAGGCCGAAATGCAGGTAGGCGTGTCGGGTCACCACGCGGCCTCGCGGGGTACGCATGATGTAGCCCTGCTGGATCAGATAGGGCTCGAGCACGTCCTCGATGGTGTGGCGCTCTTCGCCGATCGCCGCAGCAATGTTGTCGAGCCCCACCGGACCGCCGTCGAACTTCTCGATCATGGTCAGCAGCAGACGCCGGTCGGAGTGATCGAAGCCACGCTCGTCGACATCCAGCAGGTTCAGCGCCATGTCCGCCACGGCTTTGGTGATCTCGCCCTTGCCACGCACTTCGGCAAAGTCGCGCACCCGCCGCAGCAGGCGGTTGGCGATCCGCGGCGTGCCCCGCGCCCGACGGGCGATCTCGAAGGCACCCTTGTCGTCCATCGGCAGCCCGAGAATACCAGCCGAACGGCTGACGATGGTTGCCAGGTCCTTGTTGCTGTAGAACTCCAGGCGCTGGACGATACCGAAGCGGTCACGCAACGGATTGGTCAGCATGCCGGCACGGGTGGTGGCGCCGACCAGGGTGAACGGTGGCAGATCGAGCTTGATCGAGCGCGCGGCCGGGCCTTCGCCGATCATGATGTCCAGCTGGAAGTCTTCCATCGCCGGATAGAGCACTTCCTCGACCACTGGCGACAACCTGTGGATCTCGTCGATGAACAGCACGTCATGGGGCTCGAGGTTGGTCAGCATTGCCGCGAGGTCGCCCGGGCGCTCGAGGATCGGGCCCGAGGTGCTCTTGACCGACACGCCCATCTCCTGGGCAATGATGTTGGCCAGGGTGGTCTTGCCCAGGCCGGGCGGGCCGAAGATCAGCGTATGGTCGAGGGATTCGTTGCGCCCGCGCGCGGCCTGGATGAACAGCGCCATCTGCTCGCGCACCACCGGCTGGCCGATGTAGTCGTCCAGGCGCAGCGGGCGGATCGCGCGGTCCTGGACTTCTTCGCGGTCGCGCCCACTGGCGGCGATCAGGCGGTCGGTCTCGATCACTTGGTAATCATCCCTTTAAGGCTGCGACGGATCAATTCCTCGCTGCTCAGGCCGGCTTTGTCCTTGATCGCGGCAATCGCCTTGCTCGCTTCCTGTGGTTTGTAGCCCAGGGAGACCAGGGCACTGACCGCGTCGGCCTCGGCCGAGGACTCACTGGCCGCCGGCAGCGGGCCGTTGGAGACCAGAGTGAACATCGCCGGGGAGGTTTCCCACGCCTTGAAGCGGTCCTTGAGCTCGACCAGCAGGCGTTCGGCGGTTTTCTTGCCGACACCGGGCACACGCACCAGGACCGATGCATCCTGGGCCTGCACGCAGCGCACCAGCTCGTCCACTTCCAGGCCGGACATCAGCGCCAGCGCCAGCTTCGGCCCTACGCCGTTCAGGCGGATAAGCTCGCGGAACAGCTCGCGCTCGCGCTTTTCCGCGAAACCATAGAGCAGGTGGGCGTCTTCGCGTACCACCAGGTGGGTGTGCACGGTCACTGCCTCGCCGACCTTGGGCAGGCGGTACAGGGTGGTCATCGGCACTTCGAGCTCATAGCCCACGCCGTTGACGTCGATAATCAGGTGCGGCGGCTGTTTTTCCGCCAGGGTGCCACGCAAACGTCCAATCACGTTCCGTTCCTTCCTCTCGGGCGCCGGTCGAAAACCGGTCCACCCTATCAGCAAATGCGCCGGGAGCGCGCGCCACCCGGACAAAATGTGTATCAGCGCATGAAGCGGTTACAGACGCAAGCGCCCGCCGCGCCGCCGCGCCGTCGCCAGCCCATGGGGAATCAGGCTGGAACGGGTATGGGCATGGCACAGGGCGATGGCCAGGGCGTCGGAGGCGTCGATCTGCGGCTTCTGGGTCAGCTTGAGCAGGTGCATGACCATCATCATCACCTGTTCCTTATTGGCCCCGCCGGTACCGGCCACGGCCTGCTTGACCTGGCTGGCGCTGTACTCGGCGATCTCCAGGCCCGCCTCGGCCGCGGCAACGATAGCCGCGCCCCGGGCCTGGCCCAGCTTGAGCGCCGAATCGGCATTGCGCGCCATGAACACCCGTTCGATGCCCATGGTCACCGGGCCATGCTCACGGATGATCTCGCTCACGCCACGAAAGACGATCTGCAGTCGCTCGGGCAGCTCGCCGCCGCCGGTGCGGATACAGCCCGAGGCCACATATTCGCAACCACGGGCGGTCTGGCGGACCACGCCGAAGCCGGTGATGCGCGAGCCGGGGTCGATACCAAGAATCAGAGTCATAGTGCCTGTGGAAAAATTGATGCATCTCGGCAAACTGTGCCGGCCCCTTCGCGGGTAAACCCGCTCCCACAGGTACTGCACCACGTTCAGAGTCGGTGCAGTACCTGTGGGAGCGGGTTTACCCGCGAAAGGGCCGGGACAGGCGCTGACAAATTCAAAGAACCGGCAAGGATCGCCAGAACACCTTAGCCGAGGCTTTCCATGATCTCATCGGAGATCTGCGCATTGGAGTAGACGTTCTGCACGTCATCCAGGTCCTCGAGCATGTCGATCAGCTTGAGCACCTTCTCCGCGCCATCCTTGTCCAGCTCGGCACTGGTGGTCGGCTGCATCACGATCTCGGCGTCCGAGGCCTTGAAGCCAGCCTCTTCGAGCGCATTGCGCACGGCATAAAAGCTGTTGAACGAGGTGAACACCTCGAAGGAGCCGTCGTCGTTGGCCACCACGTCGTCGGCGTCGGCCTCCATCGCGGCTTCCATCAGTGCGTCCTCGTCGACCGCAAGCTCAGCGGCGAAGCTGATCTGCCCCTTGCGCTCGAACAGGTAGGCCACCGAGCCGTCGGTGCCCAGGTTGCCACCGCACTTGGTGAAGGCATGACGCACGGCGGCGGCGGTACGGTTGCGGTTGTCGGTCATGGCCTCGACCATGATCGCCACGCCGCCCGGGCCATAGCCCTCGTAGCTCAGCTCTTCGACGTTGTCGCTTTCGTTGGTGCCAGCACCACGGGCCACGGCGCGATCGATGATGTCGCGGCTCATGTTGGCACCCAGGGCCTTGTCCAGCGCCAGGCGCAGACGCGGATTGGAGGCCGGGTCACCGCCCCCTTGCTTGGCCGCGACGGTCAGCTCGCGGATCCACTTGGTGAAGATCTTGCCTCTTTTTGCATCCTGGCGCTCTTTGCGGTGCTTGATGTTCGCCCACTTGGAATGACCAGCCATAACGACTCCGAATCCTTGAAACAGAAACAGGTTCCGCCCCGAAGGGCGGAACGTGAAGAATCCTGCGCCTCAAGCGCGGGGGCACCCCGTGACCGAGGCGCCCCGGTCGATCACTCGACCTTGGTCTGCTCGCGCAGACGGATGTGCAGCTCACGCAGGGCCTTGGCATCGACCAGGCCTGGGGCCTGAGTCATGACGCACGCGGCGCTCTGGGTTTTCGGGAAGGCGATCACTTCACGGATCGACTGGGCGCCGGTCATCAGCATGACCAGGCGATCCAGGCCGAAGGCCAGGCCACCGTGAGGCGGCGCGCCGAACTTCAGGGCGTCGAGCAGGAAGCCGAACTTCTCTTCCTGTTCCGCCGCCTCGATGCCCAGCAGGCGGAATACCGCTTGCTGCATCTCTTTACGGTGAATACGGATCGAACCGCCACCCAACTCGGTGCCGTTCAGGACCATGTCGTAGGCACGCGACAGCGCGGTGGCCGGGTTGGCCTCCAGCTCTTCGGGGGTGCACTTCGGCGCGGTGAACGGGTGGTGCAGCGCGGTGAAGCTGCCGTCTTCGTTCTCTTCGAACATCGGGAAGTCGACGACCCACATCGGCGCCCACTCGCAGGTCAGCAGCTCGAAGTCGTGGCCCAGGCGGATACGCAGCGCGCCCAGGGCCTCGCTGACAATCTTGAACTTGTCGGCACCGAAGAACACGATGTCGCCATCCACGGCGCCCACGCGGTCGAGGATGTTGTTGAGGTTGGCCTCGGGGATGTTCTTGACGATCGGCGACTGCAGACCCTCGACACCCTTGGCGCGCTCGTTGACCTTGATGTAGGCCAGGCCCTTGGCACCGTAGATACCGACGAACTTGGTGTACTCGTCGATCTTGCTGCGCGGCATGCTGGCGCCGCCCGGCAGGCGCAGGGCGGTGACGCGGCACTTCGGATCGTTGGCGGGACCGGCGAAGACCTTGAAGTCGACATCCTTCAGCTGGTCGGCGACGTCGACCAGTTCCAGCGGAATACGCAGGTCCGGCTTGTCGGAACCGTAGCGGCGCATGGCTTCTTCGAAGGTCATGTGCGGGAACTCACCGAATTCCAGGTCCAGCACTTCCTTGAACAGCTTGCGGATCATGCTTTCGGTCAGGCCCATGATCTCGGACTCGTCGAGGAAGCTGGTCTCGATGTCGATCTGGGTGAATTCCGGCTGGCGGTCTGCGCGCAGGTCTTCGTCACGGAAGCACTTGGCGATCTGGTAGTAGCGGTCGAAGCCGGCGACCATCAGCAGCTGTTTGAACAGCTGCGGCGACTGCGGCAGGGCGAAGAAGCTGCCAGCGTGGGTGCGGCTCGGCACCAGGTAGTCACGCGCGCCCTCAGGGGTGGCACGGGTCAGGATCGGCGTTTCGACGTCGAGGAAGCCGTTCTCGTCGAGGAAGCGACGGATGCTGCTGGTGATGCGCGAACGCAGGCGCAGCTTGTCGGCCATTTCCGGACGACGCAGGTCGATGAAGCGATAACGCAGGCGGGTTTCCTCGCCGACGTCGGAGTATTCGTTCAGCGGGAACGGCGGGGTTTCCGCTTCGTTGAGCACCTTCAACTGGTAGCCGAGGATCTCGATGGCGCCGGACGCCATGTTGGCGTTCACCGCGCCGTCAGGGCGCTTGCGTACCTTGCCGGTGATCTGCACGACATATTCGCTGCGCACGCGGTCGGCGGCGGCGAAGGTTTCGGCGCGATCCGGGTCGAACACGACCTGGGCCATGCCTTCGCGGTCACGGATGTCGAGGAAAATCACCCCGCCGTGGTCGCGGCGACGATGGACCCAGCCGCAAAGGGTGACTTCCTGGCCGTCCAGGGACTCGTTCAGTTGGCCGCAATAATGGCTGCGCATCATGATCGTGGTTTCGCTTCTCGTGATTCGTGTGTTCGGTGGAGGTCTTGGCCGCCCAAGGGGCTAATACTGCAAGACCTGGCGGGTGCAATTCAACTCAGTCGGCCTTGTCGCCGCCTGCCAGATTCTTTTTCGCCCCGGTCTTGAAGTCGGTCTCGTACCAGCCGTTGCCACTCAGGCGAAAGCCGGGGACCGACAGCAGCTTCTTCAATGCCGGCGCCTGGCACGCCGGGCAATCGGTCAGCGGCGCGGCACTGATCTTCTGCAACACCTCCATTTGGTGTTCGCAGGATGCACATTGATAGTCGTACAGGGGCATGGGTGTCTCTCGTCAACCACATCGCACGCTGCCCAAGGCAGCAAAGAGCGGGATTATATATGGTAAAGGAGAGCAGCGCAGCCCGGCGATCAGTGCGCGTCTCGCGCTTCCTGCAGCCAAGTGACACAGATCACCCGGACCAGGCCGCTAAAATTCCTCACCCCGCCATGGCGCAGGTGCACCTCGCGATCCACATAGGACAACACGGCGCTCACCGAACAGCGGTTGGCCTGGGCGATACGCTCCAGGATGCGCCAGTAGACCACCTCCAGGCGCAGGCAGGTGGCAAAGCCGTTGAGCCGCACCGAGCGCGACACGGGCCCGGCCTGGGCCATGTCGAAATCCCGCCTGAACGGGTCGAGACGAGGGTTGCCACCCCCCTGCCTTGCATTACCATCGATACCACGCATCGGATCGCCCATCGCACCGCTCCATCGTCACGAAACCACACCCCGTTCGTCAGCCGAATGGGTCCATGACCGTCATGAAGCGCCACCGGCCAGGCCGATAGCAGCGGCAAACCCTTCCCCGCAAACACACGGGCCCGATACCGCTGGCGGTATCGGGCCCGGATTCACTGGATAGAACGACAAGCAACCGGCAATCAGTTCCCGTCGAGCAGGACTCGCAGCATCCACGCCGTTTTCTCGTGGACCTGCATGCGTTGGGTCAGCAGGTCAGCGGTCGGCTCGTCACTGACCTTGTCCACCACCGGGAAGATGCTGCGCGCGGTACGCACCACCGCCTCCTGCCCCTGCACCAGCTGGCGGATCATTTCATCGGCAGGCGGCACCCCCTCCTCTTCCTTGATGGAGGAGTGGCGGGCATAGAAGGCGTAGGAACCCGGCGCCGGGAAGCCCAGGGCGCGAATGCGCTCGGCAATCGAATCGACCGCCAGGGCCAGCTCGTTGTATTGCTCTTCGAACATCAGGTGCAGGGTGCGGAACGACGGACCGGTGACGTTCCAATGGAAGTTATGGGTTTTCAGATACAGCACGTAGGTATCCGACAACAGGCGGGACAACCCATCGACGATGGACTTGCGATCTTCTTCACTGATACCGATATCGATTGCCATGAAGCTCCCCTTTCCATAAGGCTTGATCATCAAGCGGGCAGTAAACACTCTAACAAGAGTTTCCGGCTGGCGCATGCGGCACAGGACCGCCCGTGCCAGCCGGTTTGAGAAGCCTGCGTCTTTGCTGTTAAATAGGCACTGTGCCACCCGTGCGGATTGTCAGTGCCGGGTGCATAGGCTGGCCCGCCACGTTTTCGCGCCTACTCGTTCACGCGCACCGTGCGACCAGCTCATCCTGTGATCGGCCTTATCAATGTGAGCCAAACCAATGTTCAAGATCGTCCATCTGGTGACGGGCCTGGCGGCGTTGCTGCTATCGCTCATACCTAGCCTGAAAGCTGACGCAACACCCTTCCTGCAACAACCCGAGGCCGTCTACCTGGCGCTGCTCGGGCTCATCAACCTGGTCATCGCCCCGGTACTGCCGCAGTACTACAAAGGCCTGCGCCAGCAACTGCAACACGCCGCCAGCCTGCTGCTGGTGCTGGCCGTGGTGCTGCAGACCCTCACCCTGCTGGCCCGCCCGGAGCTGGGCAACCTGCCAGCCCTGGCCTGTGCTGTCCTGGCCTGCGCCCTGCACCTGATTGCCAGCTTCGTTCGCGGCACGCGAAAGGCCCGCTCCACCCAGGGCACCTCGCATGACGCAGGCAATCGCGATACCGGCACCGTGAAGTGGTTCAACACGTCCAAGGGCTTCGGCTTCATCTCCCGCGACTCCGGTGACGATATCTTCGTGCACTTTCGCGCCATCCGCGGCGAGGGCCACCGGGTTCTGGTCGAAGGCCAGCGCGTGGAGTTCTCGGTGATGCACCGCGACAAGGGCCTGCAGGCCGAAGACGTGGTCGCCGTCGCGCGCCGCTGACCCTTTGCCGCCGCCGTGCTCAATAATGAGGCGGCGGCGCTTCCTCTCCCCCGCCGCCCTGCTGGCCGGCCATCTCCTCGTAGCGCTTGATCAGCTCCGCCATCTGCAATTGCAAGCGTTCGATCGCCCGGCTCTGCTCGACAATCACATCATTGAGCGCCTGCAAGCTGTCATCCTGGAACGCCTGGCGGGTCTCCAGCTCGATCATGCGCATTTCCAGCTCCTGCGACATCCTCACGCCTCCTTGAAGCTTTCGCCCAGCAGCGCGCGCACTTGCTGGCGAATACCGTCGATCTGCTCCTGGGTGTAGCCGATGGCCGGCACCTTGCCCCACACCGGGGCAGGCCAGGCGGCATCGCCCTGGCGACGCACAATCACGTGCATGTGCAGCTGGCTGACCACGTTGCCCAGGGTCGCGACATTCATCTTGTCGGCGGCGAAGGCATCCTTCAGCGCTTCGGCCAAGGCAGTCGTCTCGACCCATAGCTGCTGCTGGTCCGTGTCCTCGAGCTCGAACACTTCGCTGATATCGGCGCGACGTGGCACCAGGATGAACCAGGGGTAGTTGGCATCCTTGCTCAGCAGCAGGCGGCACAGCGGCAGGTCGCCCAGCACCAGGGAATCCTCCTGCAGACGCGAATCGAGGGTAAACACGGCAAACCTCCTTACAAGCGATTCAGCCCTTCCGAGCGGTCGGGCACAGGCGCGCAAGGATACTCCGCTTCGACCGCTGCCACACCCGTCGACGTCGACCCAGGGCATTTGTGGCACGCGAATGACAACATCAACGCCCCGCTTCGGTAACACTGCGCTACTTTTCGCACCAAAATGATGCCGCTCGTCAGGCCAGCGCCACACATCCTTCACATAAAACAGCCAGGATAAACAATCGACGGTAACACCTTGACTTGGAAGGCAGCTTCACACGCAAACGCAAGGGAGGATCGCACCCCACCGACATACCGGCCGCAGCCCGTGTTTGCGGAGGTTTCCCAGGTCTTTTCGAGGCAAATGTGAAAATTTCATCAAGCGTTCGTGATTTTGAGCACGCTTGTTGCATTCGCTTCACGCCAAGTCGGCACGACCCCTGCATCGCAGGGTGAACGCGACAAATAACAACAGCGGCATCGGATAAACCAGGGAGTTTCACAAGCCGTACTTTGTATTTATACAAATATGACGGTTTCGAGACAGCGCTGGAGTTGTACGCCCTTATATGACAGGCGTGATTTGCGACATGGAGACAACCAACAGCGACATGGCCATAAAGTTACCGAAAGGTTGTTTCTGCCCATATCGCCAAGAATAGTCCGCGTGATATACATTTTCGCCGACATAACAAGAAAGAGCCGGCCCCATAATTAAAATACCCGGGTGCGGCGGTACTCTTCCTAAAAACCAAAGGAGCAAATCACGATGCGCGTGATGAAGTGGAGCATGATCGCCCTGGCCGTAGCGGCAGGGACTTCGCAGCTGGCTGTCGCCTCTTCGCAGGATGAGTCCAAGGGCTTCCTTGAAGACAGCAAACTCAACGTCAAGACCCGGATGCTGTATTTCAGCCGTGACTTCCGCAACAACGACCGGGATGACGAGGGTAACCGTCAGAGCCGCGCCGAAGAGACCGGCCTGGGCTTTGTCGGTACCTACGAATCCGGCTTTACCCAGGGCACTGTGGGCGTAGGCTTCGACGCCGTCGGCATGCTTGGCCTGAAACTGGACAGCGGCAAAGGCCGCGCTGGCACCGGCCTGTTCCCCACCGCTCTCGACGGCCGCTCCCAGGACGACTACTCGAAGGCTGGCGCAGCAGCCAAGTTCCGTATCTCCGACACCGTGCTGAAGGTCGGCGATCAGTTCACCGCCTTGCCGGTGTTTGCTACCGATGACAGCCGCCTGCTGCCCGAAATTGCTCAAGGCGGCCTGATCACCAGCAATGAGATCAAAGGCCTCACCCTGCACGCCGGTCGCTTCACCAGCCTGACCGCTCAAGCAGAAACCAACCGTGACAGTTTCCGCCTCAAGGAAGCCGATGTCCTGGGCGGCACCTACGCCATCACCGATAGCCTGAGCACCAGCGTCTACTACTCGCACGTCGAGGATCACTTCCGTAAATGGTACGGCAACGTCAACTGGGCACTGCCGATCAGCGACAAGCAAGGACTGGTGTTTGACTTCAACATCTATGACACCAAGTCCATTGGCCAGAACCTGACTGGCGCCTGGGTCAAGAAGGCAGACGGCTCCAACAAACTTGACAACATTGCCGCCAGCCTTTCGGCCGCGTACAACATCGGCGCCCACACCTTCACCCTGGCCTTCCAGAAAGTCAGCGGCGACGGCGATTACGCCTATGGCGTAGACGGCGGCGGTACCGTGTTCCTGGCCAACTCCATCGCCCGTTCGGACTTCAACGCCGAAGACGAGAAATCCTGGCAGGCACGCTACGACCTGAACTTTGCCGAGTACGGCATCCCAGGCCTGACCTTCATGACCCGTTACGCCCGCGGTACCGACGCCAAGACCCGCACTACCGATAACGGCTCGGAATGGGAACGCGATATCGACGTTAAATACGTCCTGCAGGAAGGCCCGGCCAAAGACTTGAGCTTCCGCGTACGTCAAGCCACCTACCGCTCCGCAGATGGTGTCTACTACGGCTCCAGCTCGATCGACGAACTGCGCCTGATCGTCGAGTACCCGCTGAGCATCCTGTAAGCCCGCGCTTGCATCGCTCCGCGAATGAAGAAGCCCGGCAATCGCCGGGCTTTTTCTTGGCTGACAGAACCGCGCCAGTGCTGCATTCTGTACGCTTTCGTTTCGCCCCCGTACAATGCGGGGTCATTTCACATTCAGGCAATCGACACGGCCCACCATGCGCACCAGTCAATATTTGCTCGCCACCCAGAAAGAAACCCCGGCCGATGCAGTGGTCATCAGCCACCAGCTCATGCTGCGTGCCGGCATGATCCGCAAACTGGCCTCCGGCCTGTACACCTGGCTGCCGATGGGCCTGCGGGTGATGCGCAAGGTCGAAGCCGTGGTCCGCGAGGAAATGAACGCCGCCGGTGCCCTCGAAGTGCTGATGCCGAGCATCCAGCCGGCCGAACTGTGGCAGGAATCCGGCCGCTGGGAGCAGTACGGCCCCGAGCTGTTGCGCCTGAAAGACCGTCACCAGCGCGACTTCTGCGTCGGCCCGACCCATGAAGAGGTCATCACCGACCTGGCGCGCAACGAGCTGTCCAGCTACAAGCAGCTGCCGCTGAACATGTACCAGATCCAGACCAAGTTCCGTGACGAGATCCGTCCGCGCTTCGGCCTGATGCGCGGCCGCGAGTTCATCATGAAGGACGCCTACTCCTTCCATGCCGACCAGGCTTCCCTGCAGGAAACCTACGACCGCATGCACCTGGCGTACTCCAACATCTTCACCCGCCTGGGCCTGGACTTCCGTCCGGTGCAGGCCGACACCGGCTCCATCGGTGGCAGCTACTCCCATGAATTCCACGTGCTCGCCTCCTCCGGCGAGGACGACGTGATCTTCAGCGACAGCTCCGACTACGCCGCCAACATCGAGAAGGCCGAGGCCATCCCGCGTGAAACCGTGCGCCCGGCCCCGACCGAAGAGCTGCGCCTGGTCGACACCCCGAATGCCAAGACCATCGCCGAACTGGTGGAAAACTTCGGCCTGGCGATCGAGAAGACCGTCAAGACCCTGATCGTGCATGGCGCCGAGGAAGGCAAGCTGGTCGCCCTGATCGTCCGTGGCGACCACGAACTCAACGAGATCAAGGCCGCCAAGCTGGAGCAGGTCGCCGACCCGCTGGTGATGGCGTCCGACGCCGAGCTGCGCGCCGCCATCGGTGCCGGCGCAGGCTCCCTCGGCCCGCTGAACCTGCCGCTGGAGTGCATCATCGACCGCTCGGTCGCCCTGATGAGCGACTTCGGCATCGGCGCCAACATCGACGACAAGCACTACTTCGGTGTGAACTGGGAGCGCGACCTGCCGGTTCCACAAGTTGCCGACCTGCGCAACGTGGTCGAAGGCGACCCGAGCCCGGACGGCCAGGGCACCCTGGTAATCAAGCGCGGCATCGAAGTCGGCCATATCTTCCAGCTCGGCACTAAGTACAGCGAGGCGCTCAAGTGCCAGGTGCTGGGTGAGAACGGCAAGCCTGTCGTGCTGTCCATGGGCTGCTACGGCATCGGCGTGTCCCGCGTGGTCGCTGCCGCCATCGAGCAGAGCTATGACGAAAAAGGCATCATCTGGAACGACGCCCTGGCACCGTTCCAGATCGCTCTGGTACCGCTGCGCTACGAAACCGATGTGGTCCGCGAAGCCACCGACAAGCTGTATGCCGAACTGACCGCCGCCGGCTTCGAAGTGCTGCTGGACGACCGCGACAAGAAGACCAGCCCCGGCATCAAGTTTGCCGACATGGAGCTGATCGGCATCCCGCACCGCATCGTCGTCAGCGACCGCGGCCTGGCCGAAGGCAACCTGGAGTACAAGCACCGCACCGAATCGGAGGCTCAGGCACTGCCGCTCGCGGACGCGCTGTCCTTCCTGCAGGCCCAAATCCGCCGCTGATAACCCGTTACGCGAGTGATCATGTCCAAGCGAAGTACCTACACCCTGGGGGGCGCCGCACTGTGCGGCGCCCTGTTCCTCAGCGGCTGCGCCAACCAGATGTCCCAGCGCAGCGACCATGAGGAGCGCGTCGAGCGCAAGCTGCTCGAGCACAGCCTGCAGATCGACGTCGGCGAGCCGAAGGTGATGGAGCTTCCGCAACGGCGTGTGCGCATCCATGAACTCAAGCGCTTCGAGGTCACCGAGTTCGAGGTGACCCGCCGCTACGACCGCTACACCCCCTACCAACCCTGGCGGGAGATCTACGAGATCCCGCTTGGTGCGGTAGCGGTGGTGGCCGGTATCGGCGCCAACGTGGTCAACGTGTTCGCCCTGGGCAACCTGCCTGACAGCGTCACCCACGACTGGCTCAGCTATGGCGTGGCAGGCGTCAACCCGTTCATGAACGTGCCGTCCAACGGTCGCGCCCAGCAGAACCTGGCCGGTATCGACGAGGTCGAGAAGGGCAAGCGCGAGGAGTCCATCAGCCTGCCGTGGAACGAGCGCCTGGTTGAGGTCAAAGCCGGCAAGATGACCCACGAGCTGACCACCGACAAGAACGGTGTGCTGCGCCTGAACCTGCTCGACAGCCCGTTCTCCGAGCAGAACCTCAACCATATCGGCACCCTGCACCTGCAGGTGGCCGACGAGGAAAACCAGGTGCGCGGCGACGCCAGCCTGCTGGTCAGCGGCAACCTGCGTGGCAAGCTGCTCGAGGCTCACGAGCTGATCTTCGACGATCTCGAGGACGATGATGTCGGCCAGTGGGTGCATCGGGTCAAGCGCCTGTCGGAGCTGGGCCTGGAAGAAGAAGCCAGTGAACTGGAGCAGAGCCTGATCGAGCTGACCCGCAACGATCCGGAACTGCAACAGGAATTCCTGCAGACCCTGACCAAGGCCACCGGGCGCCTGGTAGCCGATCCAGGCGTGCAGTAAACAGAAAAGGGGCTGCTTTGCAGCCCATCGCGGGGCGAGCCCGCTCCTACAGGTCCTGTGTTGGCTTTGTAGGAGCGGGCTTGCCCCGCGATGGGCCGCAAGGCGGCCCCTCTTCTATTTATCGTCGAACAACTCCAACTGCTCATGCGCCCCGCGCAGATCACGCAGCCTCACCCCCACCCCCAGCAACCGCACCGGCTTGCCACCCCGGGCAAACGCCTGGCTGAGCAACTGACGGTAACTCTCCAGATCCCTTCCCGCCCCCGCCTGCTCCATCGTGGTCTGGCTGAAGTCATGGAACTTGACCTTGACGAAGGGCTTGTCGGGCCGATAGCTGCTGTCCATCCGCGCTATCCGCTCGTTCAGGCTGACCAGTAGCTCCGGCAGTTTTTCCAGGCAGCTGTTCAGATCAGGCAAGTCCTGGTCGTAAGTGTTCTCGACACTCACCGACTGCCGCCGGCTGTCGTTCTGTACCGCACGCTCGTCGATCCCCCGCGCCAGCCCCCACAGCCGCTCGCCGAAACTGCCGAACTCGCGAACCAGCGCCAGCCGCGACCAGTCGCGCAGCGACAGGCAGGTGTCGATCCCCAGGCGCGAGAGCTTGTCCGCCGTCACCTTGCCAACCCCGTGCAAGCGCGCCACCGGCAGGTGGGAAACAAACTCTTCCACCTGATCCGGAGTGATGACGAACAGCCCGTTGGGTTTACGCCAGTCACTGGCGATCTTGGCCAGGAACTTGTTCGGCGCCACCCCGGCGGACACCGTGATGTGCAGTTGCTGGGCCACCCGCCGACGAATGTCCTCGGCAATCCGCGTGGCGCTGCCGGCAAACCACTGGCTGTCACTGACATCCAGGTACGCTTCATCCAGGGACAACGGCTCGATCAACTCGGTGTAATCGCGAAAGATCGTGTGGATCTCCCGCGACGCCTCGCGATAGGCCTCGAAGCGCGGCTTGACGATCTCAAGGTCCGGGCACAATTTCATGGCATGTCCGGACGCCATCGCCGAACGCACGCCATAGGCACGCGCTTCATAGTTACAGGTGGCGATCACCCCGCGCTGCCCCGGCTGCCCACCCACCGCCATGGGGCGACCGACCAGGCGCGGGTCGTCACGCATCTCGATGGCGGCGTAGAAACAGTCACAATCAATATGGATGATCTTGCGCAGGGACATGGACGACAGCCACTACTGTAAATTCATACAGATAGTATCCCATGCCCCCACCACTAAACAGTCTGTGCAGGACGATCGGCCTGAAAGCCCCGTCGCGACTGAGGCGCACCCCGATCTGAAGCGCTAAGGGTTTGAACAAAAAAGGTTTTTTTGAACTAAATACTTGACACCACGAAGGAAATCCGTAGAATTCGATCTCACAGGCGCGGGATGGAGCAGCCTGGTAGCTCGTCGGGCTCATAACCCGAAGGTCGTCGGTTCAAATCCGGCTCCCGCAACCAGATTAAAGAAAAGGCCACTGTTTCGACAGTGGCCTTTTTTATTGCCTTTAGATTCTCGATCAGTAAAAACTTTCGAAAAATCAAATAGTAACGCTTGACACTCAGTACGAAATCCGTAGAATTCGATCCCACAGGCGCGGGATGGAGCAGCCTGGTAGCTCGTCGGGCTCATAACCCGAAGGTCGTCGGTTCAAATCCGGCTCCCGCAACCAGATTCAAAAAAAGGCCACTGTTTCGACAGTGGCCTTTTTTATTGCCTGCTGTTCAGCCAAATGGTTACGAAATCATCATAAACACTTGACAACGTACGGTGAATCCGTAGAATGCGCCCCTCTGACGCGGGATGGAGCAGCCTGGTAGCTCGTCGGGCTCATAACCCGAAGGTCGTCGGTTCAAATCCGGCTCCCGCAACCATATTCGTCAGAACAAGCCCCGCCTATCGCAAGATAGTGCGGGGTTTGTTGCATTCCGGCCCCGTAAAAGCCAATTGCCCCTTCCCCGCTACCTGCCTCCCTTGCCGCGCCCCTGCGGCTGAATGAACTATCTTTAACTATCCTGAAACAGATTAAGCCGTCGGCCCGGAGTAATATTCGGATACGTTTTTCCAAAGGGACTTTCACTTGGCCGTACCTTGCCTGCACCTCGCGCTGACCGCACGAGGCACCCCATGACCGCCCCCACTCCCGAAACCCAGGCACCGCTGACGGCGGCCCTGCCCACGGCTGCCCAGCGCCTGCCCTGGCTGGAGCGCCTGAGCAAGTACCGCCAACCACTGGGGCTGGCAGTGACCCTGGTGCTGTTCGCCATGGGCCTGATCGCCTGTCGCCACCTGCTGAGCGAACTGGACATCTATGCCCTTCACGACGCCATGCTCAGCGTCCCGGCCAATGCACTGCTGGGCGCGGTCCTGGCCACCGTGGTCGGTTTCGTGATCCTGCTGGGCTATGAATGGTCGGCCAGTCGCTACGCGGCCGTGCAACTGCCGCCCCGCACCCTGGTGCTGGGCGGCTTCAGCGCCTTCGCCATCGGCAACGCCATTGGCCTGTCGATGCTGTCGGGCGGATCGGTCCGTTATCGCCTCTATGCGCGCCAGGGTCTGGGCGCCGCGGAAGTCGCGCGCATGACCGTATTCGCCAGCCTCTCGCTGGGCTGCGCGCTCCCGCCCCTGGCGGCACTGGCCACGTTGAGCGACCTGTCTGCGGCGGCGACCGCGCTGCGTCTGCCCGCTCCGCTGCTGGGCGGTATCGCGATCGCCGTGCTGGTCGCCGCCGCCGCCTTGGTGATGGGCCTGTATCGCCGGCGCCTGCCTGAACAACCGCTGGCCGACAACCTGATGGTGCAATTCGGCCGACGCACCCTGCGCCTGCCGGGTGCGCGCCTGACCGCGCTGCAACTGCTGATCACCGCGCTGGATGTCGCCGCCGCCGCCACCGTGCTCTACCTGCTGCTGCCAGAAGCGCCGCCGTTCGGCGCCTTCGTGCTGGTCTACCTGCTCGCCCTCGCCGCCGGCGTGCTCAGCCATGTGCCGGGCGGCGTCGGCGTGTTCGAGGCGATCCTGCTGGCAGCCTTCGCTAACCAGCTGGGTGCCGCGCCGCTGGCGGCCGCACTGTTACTGTACCGGCTGATCTATGTGGTCATGCCGCTGCTGGTGGCCTGTGTGCTGCTGCTGGCCAACGAGGCCCGCCGCCTGATGGTCACCCAACAGGCGATCCGCGCCGCCTCTGGGCTGGCCGCGCCGGTGCTGGCGATCCTGGTGTTCCTCTCCGGCGTGGTGCTGCTGTTCTCCGGCGCCACCCCGGAAATCGACAGCCGCCTGGAACACATGGGCTTCCTGATTCCGCACCGCCTGATCGATGCCTCGCACTTCGGCGCCAGCCTGATCGGCGTGCTCTGCCTGCTGCTCGCCCAGGGTCTGCGCCGACGCCTGTCGGCTGCCTGGCTGCTGACCACGGTGCTGCTGCTGGTAGGCGCGGTGCTGTCGCTGCTCAAGGGCTTCGACTGGGAAGAAGCCAGCCTGATGTGCTTCACCGCTGCCCTGCTCGCCCTGTTCCGCCGCTCGTTCTACCGCCCCAGCCGCCTGCTGGAGCTGCCGTTCTCGCCGGTGTACCTGGTGGCCAGCGCCTGCGTGGTCGGCGCCTCGGTGTGGTTGCTGTTGTTCGCCTACCAGGACGTGCCCTATACCCACAAGCTGTGGTGGCAGTTTACCCTCGACGCCGACGCGCCGCGCGGCCTGCGTGCCGCCCTCGGCAGCGCCGTGCTGTTGGTGATCGTTGCCCTGACCTGGCTGCTGCGCACCGCCCGCCCGGTCATCCACCTGCCGACCGAGGACGAGTTGCAACGCGCCAACCGCATCCTGCTGGCCTCCGACCAGCCCGACGGCGGCCTGGCCCTGACCGGTGACAAGGCGCTGCTGTTCCACCCCAACGACAACGCCTTCCTCATGTACGCCCGCCGCGGTCGCAGCCTGGTGGCCTTGTACGACCCGATCGGCCCGGCCCAGGAGCGCGCCGAGATGATCTGGCAGTTCCGCGACCTGTGCGACCTGCACCATGCGCGCCCGGTGTTCTACCAGGTGCGGGCGGAGAACCTGCCGTTCTACATGGACATCGGCCTGACCGCGATCAAGCTCGGCGAAGAGGCCCGGGTCGACCTGCGGCGCTTCGACATCGAAGCCAAGGGCAAGGAGATGAAGGACCTGCGCTACACCTGGAACCGAGGCGGACGCGACGGCCTGAGCCTGGAGATCCATGAACCCGGCCAGGCGCCACTGGCCGAGCTCAAGGAAATCTCCGACGCCTGGCTCGGCGGCAAGAACGTGCGCGAGAAAGGCTTCTCCCTTGGCCGCTTCAGCCCCGAATACCTGCAGCATTTCCGCATCGCGCTGATCCGCTTCCAGGGCCGTCCGGTGGCCTTCGCCAACCTGCTGGAAACCCACAGCAACGAGCTGGCCAGTCTCGACCTGATGCGCGCGCACCCGGAGGCGCCGAAACTGACCATGGAATTCATGATGGTCGGCCTGATCCTGCACTACAAGAGCCATGACTATGGCCGTTTCAGCCTGGGGATGGTCCCCCTCTCCGGGCTGCAGCCGCGCCGTGGCGCCCCCTTGACCCAGCGCCTGGGCTCGATGGTGTTCCAGCGCGGCGAGCAGCTCTACAACTTCCAGGGCCTGCGGCGCTTCAAGGACAAGTTCCAGCCGGACTGGGAACCCCGCTACATGGCCGTGCCGGCCGGGCTCGACCCGCTGGTGGCACTGGCTGACACCGCCGCCCTGATCGCTGGCGGCCTGACTGGATTGGTGAAACGTTGATGATCCGACGCTATTGGCTGTACGTACTGATTCCCCTGCTGCTGGCCGTGCTGGCCGGCGGCGCGGCCTTCTGGCTGTGGACCCGGCCGGCGCCCGAGGCGCGCCTGGAACACCTCACCCTCGACGACGGCAGCGCCCTGACCCGCGCCACCCCCGGCGTGCATGCCAAGGCCCGGGTGGCCATCGGCGTGCCCCAGGACCAGGCCCTGACCGACAAGCAGCTGCTCGACCTGAGCCAGGCCGGCGAGGCCCAGCTGGTGCAGGTGATCCTGCCGCCCGCCGACTGCGCCAAGCAGCAGGCGGCAATGGACCAGGCCCTCACCCGCCTGGCCGACAATCCGACCCTGGTCGCCGGCATCGGCCCGGGCGCAGCCCAGGCCTGGCGCTGGCTGGCCGCGCAGGGCGACGACAAGGCCCGGGCGATCTCGGTGGACTTCACCGTCGAGCAACCCGGCTGCCAGGCCGCCCTGCCCAAGTCCGCCGCCCACGGCCACTGGAACGTGGCCTGGAACGACAACCCGGATGACGCCAGCGCCGCCTTCGTGCGCGACCAGGCCAACGCCGAGACCAGCATCGCCGACTACGACATCCACCTGCCCCAGGTGCTCAAGGCCCAGCTGACCCAGGCCCTGGTCGGCCACGACGGCAACGCCCTGGCGATTCCGGTGGTGGAAGTCCCGGCTGGGCAGACCACCGACACCGTGACCCTGTTCCTTTCCGGCGACGGTGGCTGGCGCGACCTGGACCGCGACGTGGCCGGCGAGATGGCCAAACTCGGCTACCCGGTGGTCGGCATCGACACCCTGCGCTACTACTGGCAGCACAAGACTCCGGAACAGAGCGCCGCCGACCTCTCTGAACTGATGCAGCACTACCGCCAGAAATGGGGCACCAAGCGCTTCGTGCTGACCGGTTACTCGTTCGGTGCCGATGTGCTGCCGGCCATCTACAACCGCCTCTCCGAGGAAGACCAGAAGCGCATCGACGCGGTGATCCTGCTGGCCTTCGCCCGCAGCGGCAGCTTCGAGATCGAGGTGGAAGGCTGGTTGGGCAAGGAAGGTCAGGAGGCGCCGACCGGGCCGGAGATGGCCAGGTTGCCGGCAGCGAAGGTGGTGTGCATCTACGGTGTGGAAGAGACCGACGAAAGCGGCTGCACCGACAAGACCGCCGTAGGCGAGCGCATGAAGCTGCCGGGCGGCCATCACTTCGACGAGAACTACCCGGCGCTGGCCAAGCGCCTGATCGGTGAGATCGAGACCCGCCAGGGAAAGGCCAACGTCGCTGAGAAATGATAGGGAAAGAGGCAAGCCCGCTCCTACAGGCGACCTCGTCCCTCTGTAGGAGCGGCCTTGTGCCGCGAATGGGCTGCAAAGCAGCCCCGGCAATCTTGAACTGGAGCGGTCATACCCCCAAAAAACGCAAGAACCTTGAAAGGGGTGCCCCTCAAATCTCGACCTGCGTCCCCAACTCGATCACCCGATTGAGCGGCAGGTTGAAGAACCGCAGATTGCCGTTGGCGTTCTTCAGCAGGAACGCAAAGAGGTTCCCGCGCCAGCGCGACATGCCCTCGAGGCGCGAGGCGATCACCGTTTCCCGACTGAGGAAGTAGGTGGTGCGCATCGGGCTGAAGTCCAGTTCGTCCAGGTGGCACAGTTTCAGCGCCGCCGGCACGTCCGGCTCGTCCATGAAGCCAAAGTGCAGCAGCACCCGGAAGAACCCGTCGCCATAGGCCTCCACCTCGAACCGCTCCTGCTCCGGCACCCGTGGCCGGTCTTCGCTGACCACCGTCAGCAGCACCACCTGGCTGTGCAACACCTGGTTGTGCAGCATGTTGTGCAGCAGCGCATGGGGCACGGCATCAGGCCGGGCGGTGAGGAACACCGCGGTGCCCTCGACCCGGTGCGGCGGCTGCACGCGGATGCTGCCGATGAACACCGGCAACGGCAATCCGCCCTCGTCGATGCGCTCGACCAGGATCTGCTTGCCGCGCTTCCAGGTGCTCATCAGCACAAACAGCACGATCCCCGCCAACACCGGGAAGGCACCGCCCTGGACGATCTTCGGCACGTTGGCGGCGAAGAACAGCCCGTCGACGAACAGGAAGCCCACCAGCAGCGGTACCGCCAGCACCGGTGGCCACTTCCACAGCAGCAGCATGACCGCCGAGACCAAGATGGTGGTCATCAGCATGGTACCGGTCACCGCCACGCCATAGGCTGCGGCCAGGGCGCCGGACGACTCGAAGCCGATCACCAGCAGCACCACGCCAACCATCAGCGCCCAGTTCACCGCACCGATGTAGATCTGCCCCTGCTCGTCGCTGGAGGTGTGCTGGATCTGCATACGCGGCACGTAGCCCAGCTGGATGGCCTGGCGGGTCAGGGAGAAGGCCCCCGAGATCACCGCCTGGGAAGCAATCACCGTGGCCATGGTGGCCAGCCCGACCAGCGGCAGCAGCGCCCAACTCGGCGCCAGCAAGTAGAACGGATTGCGCGCCGCCTCCGGGTTTTGCAGCAGTATCGCCCCCTGGCCAAAGTAGTTGAGCACCAGCGCTGGCAGCACCAGGGCGAACCAGGCGCGGGCGATCGGCTTGCGGCCGAAGTGGCCCATATCGGCGTACAGGGCCTCGGCGCCGGTCAGCGCCAGCACCACGGCACCGAGAATGGCCACGCCCATGCCCGGATGAACGATGAAGAAATTCAGCGCCCAGCCCGGGTTGAAGGCCTTGAGTACTTCCGGGCTCTGCGAGATGCCGTGTACCCCCAGCGCCCCCAGCACCACGAACCAGGTGACCATGATCGGGCCGAACAGCTTGCCGATCTTCTCGGTACCGTGCTTCTGCACCAGGAAAAGCGCCACCAGCACCACAAGCGAGATCGGCACCACCCAGTGGTCGATGCCCTCGAAGGCCAGGCCCATGCCCTCCACCGCCGATAGCACCGACACCGCCGGGGTGATCATGCTGTCGCCGTAGAACAGCGAGGCGCCGACCAGGCCGCAGCCGACCATCAGCATGCGCAACCGCGGATACTGCGCCGTGGCCCGCCGCGCCAGCGCGGTCAGGGCCATGGTGCCGCCCTCGCCCTGGTTGTCGGCGCGCAGGATGAACATCACGTACTTGAACGACACCACCCACAGCAGCGACCAGAGGATCAACGACAGGATGCCCAGCACCCCGTCATGGTTGACCTGTACGCCATAACCACCGGTAAAGACCTCTTTGAGGGTGTACAGCGGGCTGGTGCCGATATCGCCATAGACCACCCCCACGGCGGCCACCAACAGGCCCAGCGGCCGTGCCGCGCCCTGCCCGCCTTCGGCGTGACTGCTTGCCTGAACCATCGACCACTCCCGCAGACGGCCATCTAGACCGGTTGAATTCCTACCCGCGCCGGGCCATCCCGGAAGCCCCGGCGCAACGGCGCGAAGCATAGCGCAGCGTTCGTCGTATTTCTGCTGGTAAAGCGACCTTGCGCTCGCTAGAATTGCGCACTTTTTGATCAGAGGCGCCAAAAAGCGCCCATCAAGATCGCCCGCGATTCCAGCCGGGCGACCTGTATTCAATACCGAGGTTAGCCATGTCCACCACTCCCGCCACCCCAAAGGTCGGCTTCGTTTCCCTGGGTTGCCCAAAGGCCCTGGTCGATTCCGAGCGCATCCTGACCCAGCTGCGCATGGAAGGCTATGAAGTCGTGCCTACCTACGATGGCGCCGACGTGGTGGTGGTCAACACCTGCGGCTTCATCGACAGCGCCAAGGCCGAGTCGCTGGAAGTGATCGGCGAGGCGATCAAGGAGAACGGCAAGGTCATCGTCACCGGCTGCATGGGTGTCGAGGAAGGCAATATCCGCGACGTACACCCGAGTGTGCTGTCGGTCAGCGGCCCCCAGCAGTACGAGCAGGTGGTCAACGCCGTGCACGAGGTGGTACCGCCACGCCAGGATCACAACCCGCTGATCGACCTGGTGCCGCCCCAGGGCATCAAGCTGACCCCGCGCCACTACGCCTACCTGAAGATTTCCGAAGGCTGCAACCACAGCTGCAGCTTCTGCATCATCCCGTCGATGCGCGGCAAGCTGGTCAGCCGCCCGGTCGGTGAAGTGCTGAGCGAGGCCGAGCGCCTGGTCAAGGCCGGCGTCAAGGAGATCCTGGTGATCTCCCAGGACACCAGCGCCTACGGCGTCGACGTCAAGTACAAGACCGACTTCTGGAACGGCCGCCCGGTCAAGACCCGCATGCTCGAGCTGTGCGAGGCCCTGAGCAGCCTGGGTGCCTGGGTGCGTCTGCACTATGTCTATCCGTACCCGAACGTCGACGACGTGATTCCGCTGATGGCCGCCGGCAAGATCCTGCCGTACCTGGACATCCCGTTCCAGCACGCCAGCCCCAAGGTGCTCAAGGCGATGAAGCGCCCGGCCTTCGAAGACCGCACCTTGGCGCGCATCAAGAGCTGGCGCGAGCAGTGCCCTGAGCTGGTGATCCGCTCGACCTTCATCGTCGGCTTCCCCGGCGAGACCGAAGAGGACTTCCAGTACCTGCTCGACTGGCTGACCGAAGCCCAGCTCGACCGCGTCGGCTGCTTCCAGTACTCGCCGGTCGAAGGCGCCCCGGCCAACGACCTGGGCCTCGATGAAGTGCCGGACGACGTCAAGCAGGAGCGCTGGGATCGCTTCATGGCGCACCAGCAGGCGATCAGCGCCGCGCGCCTGCAGCAGCGTATCGGCAAGGAGATCGAGGTGCTGATCGACGAAGTCGAGGAGCAGGGCTCGGTCGGCCGCAGTTTCTTCGACGCGCCGGAAATCGACGGCAGCGTGTTCATCGACGGCGACCACGGCTTCAAGCCGGGCGACAAGGTCCGTTGCCGCATCGTCGATGCCGACGAGTACGACATGTGGGCCGAGCCCGTCTGATCGATGCTCGCCTGAAGATACCCCGCCTACTGGCTAATGCCAGTCAGTTAAGCCAATTGGGGTCAGCGTTTGCGCGATCCTGTGGGAGCGGGTTTACCCGCGAAGGGCTGCAAAGCAGCCCCAATAAGTGCGATGAAGCGCTAACTGACAGGCATTAGCCCACTGGCGGGGCAGCCTTTTACATCTATGTTTTCCTCAATGACCCCGAGGATCACAGGATGTCGCCCACCGTCACGCTGCAAACGCCCCACCTGAGCGACTACCCCGAACTGGTGCGGGTGTGGGAGGCGTCGGTGCGCGCCACCCACGACTTCCTGCCCGACGGCTACATCGTGCTGCTGCGTGAGCATGTGCTGCACAAGTACCTCGACGCGGTGATGCTGGTCTGCTGCAAGGATGCCAGCCGACGCATCCTCGGCTTCGCCGGCGTGGCCAGCGGCCGTGTCGACATGCTCTTCGTCGCGCCGCAGTACCGTGGCCAGGGTATCGGCCAGCGCCTGCTGCGGCATGCGGTAAGCGAGCTCAATGCCGAACGCCTGGACGTCAACGAACAGAACCCGCAGGCCCTGGGCTTCTATCTGCACGAAGGCTTCGAGGTGTACGGGCGCTCGGAAACCGACGGCCTGGGGCAGCCCTATCCCCTACTGCACATGAGGCTTGTTCGTACAACGTCCTAGGACGCGAACCAAGGAAACCATCGCCCCGCTCCGAATTGGCGGAAATGACATCGATTTGCAGCCGCTAACCTGCGCAGGCAGGTACAATGAAAGCTTTCCCTGCCGCGTGATGCCCGTGTCCATGTCCGAACCCATTCGTCTTTCCAAACACCTTATCGAACAGCTTGGCTGCTCTCGCCGAGAGGCCGAACTGTACATTGAAGGAGGCTGGGTCACGGTCGATGGCCAGGTCGTCGAGCAGCCGCAGTTCAAGGTCGCCGGGCAACGCGTTGAACTGCTCCCGGGTGCCCGTGCCGAAGCGCTGGAGCCGGTGACCCTGCTGCTCAACCAGCCGCTCGGACAGGACACCGCCAGCGCCCAGGCAGGCATGAGCATGGCCAGTCTAAGTGAAGCGCACCGCGAAGGCGTGCGCGCGCTGCACGGGCACTTCGTCCGCCAGGCCTGTGTCGCTCCGCTACTGCCCGGCGCCAGCGGCCTGCAACTGTTCACCCAGGATTGGCGGGTGACCCGCAAGCTCGACGCCGACCTGCGCCGCATGGAGCAGGAATACATTGTCCAGGTCAGCGGCCAGGCCAAGCCGGGGGCTCTCGACCGCCTGGCCCGCGGTGTCGAGCGCAAGGGCGTCGAACTGCCGAAGGCCAAGGCCAGCTGGCAGAACGAGCAACACCTGCGCATGGTCCTGAAGAACCCGCAGCCCGGGTTGATCGAACAACTGTGCGAGACCGCCGGCCTCAAGGTCCTGGCGATGCGCCGCATTCGCCTGGGCGGCGTGTCGATGGGCAAGCTGCCAGTGGGCCAGTGGCGCTATGTGGCCGCCACCGAACGCTTTTAGCATTACCGCCGCGCAATGACTGACGCGGCAACAGAACAGGATTCGCTGCAATGAACCACAACGATGTACTGCGCAGCCTGCGCTACATGCTCAAGGCCAACGACCAGAAGCTGGCCGAGATCATCAAGCTCTCGGGCCTGGAGGTTTCGGTCGAGGCCATCGCCGGCTACGTCAAGAAGGAAGAGGAACCCGGCTTCGTGCTCTGCCCGGAGAAGGTCATGGCGCACTTCCTCGACGGCCTGGTAATCCACCGTCGCGGCCGTGACGACAGCCGTCCAGCGCAGCCGATCGAAGTGCCGGTGACCAACAACACCGTGCTCAAGAAGCTGCGGGTGGCCTTCGAGCTGAAGGAAGACGACCTGCACGCGGTGCTCAAGTCGGTCAACTTCCCGGTATCCAAACCTGAGCTCAGCGCATTGTTCCGCAAGGTCGGCCACGACAACTACCGCCCCTGCGGCGACCAGTTGCTGCGCAACTTCCTCAAGGGCCTGACCCTTCGCGTGCGCGGCTGAGCCAGGATGCAGCATACCGTCTCGCCGGTCGGCATTGTCCGCTCCTGTTTCAAGGAGAAGTTCGCCATCCCGCGCCAGCCCCAGCTGGCGCCGGCCGCCCGTGGCGTGCTGGAGCTGCTGCCGCCCTTTGACCAGGGCGATGCCGTCGAAGGGCTGGAGCAGGTCAGTCATGTGTGGCTGCTGTTCCTGTTCCACCAGGCACTGGAAGACAAGCCACGCCTGAAAGTGCGTCCACCGCGCCTGGGCGGCAACAAGAGCATGGGAGTGTTCGCCACCCGGGCCACCCACCGGCCCAATGGCATCGGTCAGTCGGTGGTGCGCCTGGAAGGCGTCGAGCCGGGGCGTCTGCTGCTGTCGGGGATCGACCTGCTGGACGGCACCCCGGTGCTGGATATCAAGCCTTATGTGCCCTATGCGGACAGCATTGCCGGCGCGAGCAACCTGATGGCCAATGATGCTCCAGAGGCGATTGCCGTCGAATGGAGCGAAAGCGCCCTGCCCCAAGCCCGCGACCATGCACTGCGCCTGGATCAGCCACTGGTGGAGCTGATCGAACAGTGTCTTGCGCAGGACCCGCGACCGGCCTACCAGGTACCGCCTGCGGAGCGGGTCTACGGGGTAAAGTTCTGGGATGTGCAAGTCAGGTGGCACTACCCGCAACCGGATCGGATCCGGGTGCTGGAAGTGGTGCGGGAAAGCTGAAGCTCTTTCGTTTTCAGGCCAGGCCTCTTCGCGGGTAAACCCGCTCCCACAGGTTGCGCAAAATCTGTGGGAGCGGGTTTACCCGCGAAGAGGCCGGCACCGCCAACCTAGATCCTGCAGGCATAAAAAAACGCAGACCCAGGTCTGCGTTTTTCGTCACCGCGATTCGACTTACTTCTCGACGAACGCACGCTCGATCAGGTAGTCACCCGGCTCGCGCATGCGCGCGGAGATCTTCAGGCCGAAGCTGTCCAGCACTTCGCTGGTCTCGTCGAGCATGCTCGGGCTGCCGCAGATCATCGCGCGGTCGTCCTGCGGGTTGATCGGTGGCAGGCCGATGTCGCTGAACAGCTTGCCGCTGCGCATCAGGTCGGTCAGGCGGCCCTGGTTCTCGAACGGCTCGCGGGTCACGGTCGGGTAGTAGATCAGCTTGTCACGTACGGACTCACCGAAGAACTCGTTCTGCGGCAGGTGCTCGGTAATGAACTCGCGGTAGGCCACTTCGTTGACGTAGCGCACGCCGTGAACCAGGATCACTTTCTCGAAGCGCTCGTAGGTCTCCGGGTCCTGGATGACGCTCATGAACGGCGCCAGGCCGGTGCCGGTGCTCAGCAGGTACAGGTGCTTGCCCGGGTTCAGGTCATCGAGCACCAGGGTACCGGTAGGCTTCTTGCTGATGATGATCTCGTCGCCTTCCTTCAGGTGCTGCAGCTGCGAGGTCAGCGGGCCGTCCGGCACCTTGATGCTGAAGAACTCCAGGTGCTCTTCCCAGTTCGGCGAGGCGATGGAATAGGCGCGCATGAGCGGACGGCCGCTGTCCTGCTGCAGGCCGATCATCACGAACTGACCGTTCTCGAAGCGCAGGCCCGGGTCGCGGGTGCACTTGAAGCTGAACAGGGTGTCGTTCCAGTGGTGCACACTGAGGACACGTTCGTGGTTCATGTTGCTCATCGATGGGGCTCCTGAAGGAAAACGCGGCGCGCGCAAGACGCGCAGTTGCGCGATAGTTTAGGGGCAGCGACAATATCTGTTAACTGAATTATCAAGATATGTGTTATCGGTTATATAGATATGCGATTCACACTCCGTCAGCTCCAGGTATTCGTCGCCGTCGCCCAGCACCAGAGCGTGTCGCGGGCCGCCGGCGTCCTCGCCTTGTCGCAATCTGCGGCAAGTACATCGATCACCGAACTGGAGCGCCAGTCCAGCTGCCAGCTGTTCGACCGTGCCGGCAAGCGCCTGAGCCTCAACGCTCTGGGCCACCAGTTGCTGCCCCAGGCCGTGGCCCTGCTCGACCAGGCCAAGGAAATCGAAGACCTGCTCAACGGCAAGTCGGGCTTCGGCTCGCTGGCCGTCGGCGCCACGCTGACCATCGGCAACTACCTGGCCACCCTGCTGATCGGCAGCTTCATGCAGGTGCACCCGGAAAGCCAGGTCAAGCTGCACGTGCAGAACACTGCGCATATCGTGCAACAGGTCGCCCACTATGAAATTGACCTGGGTCTAATCGAAGGCGACTGCAACCACCCCGATCTCGAGGTGCAACCCTGGGTGGAGGATGAACTGGTGGTGTTCTGCGCGCCCCAGCATCCCCTGGCCAAGGTCGGTCATGCCGGTATCGAGCAGTTGTCCCATGAAGCCTGGATCCTGCGTGAGCAGGGCTCGGGCACGCGCCTGACCTTCGACCAGGCCATGCGCCATCACCGCGCCAACCTGAATATCCGCCTGGAGCTGGAACACACCGAAGCGATCAAGCGCGCCGTGGAGTCGGGCCTGGGCATCGGCTGCATCTCACGCCTGGCCCTGCGCGATGCCTTCCGCCGCGGCAGCCTGGTGCCGGTGGAAACTCCGGCCCTGGATCTGGCGCGGCAGTTCTACTTCATCTGGCACAAGCAGAAGTACCAGACCTCGGCCATGCGCGAGTTCCTCGAGCTGTGCCGCAGCTTCACCGCCGGCGTGCGGCGCAGCGACGAGATCGTGCTGCCGCCGATCGCCTGAGCGCTCAACCGAGCAGGATCACGCCCCAGACCACCGCGACCATGCTCATGGCCACCAGCTGCGCGGCGCTGCCCATGTCCTTGGCGTTCTTCGACAGCGGGTGGCGATCGAGCGAGATGCGGTCGATGGCCGCCTCCACCGCCGAATTGAGCAACTCGACGATCAGCCCCAGCAGGCACACGGCAATGAGGATCGCCCGCTCAGCGCGGCTGACCGGCAGCCAGAAGGCCAGCGGCACCAGCAGCACGTTGAGCAGCACCAGCTGGCGGAAGGCGGCTTCGCCCTTGAAGGCGGTGCGCAGGCCGTCCAGCGAATAGCCGGCGGCGTTGACGATACGTTTGAGGCCGGTCTGGCCTTTGAATGGCGACATGTGTGTCCGTCACTTCACCGGAGATAAGGTCGGCAGGCTAGTGCCCTGTCTCGGAAATACGTTCTCTTTTGGCGAGTGGCTTGGGTGTCCGGCCAAGGCGCCGCGACGAGTCATAGCAGGGCTATGGCGAGGAGTGGCAACGCCGGCCGGGCGCCCAAGACGCCGCCAAAAGTGAACAGCCTATTTCCGAGACAGGACACTAGTCCAGTCGGAGTCAAAAAAGCGTGAATGCACGGGTACTTAGCTGGCCGAAACCGATTCAAGTTGTTGCAGCAGCAGCGCCGCCTGGGTTCGCGTGCGCACCCCCAGCTTGCGGAAGATCGCCGTCACGTGGGCCTTGATGGTCGCCTCGGAAACACTCAGTTCATAGGCGATCTGCTTGTTCAGCAGTCCTTCGCAGACCATGGTCAGCACGCGGAACTGCTGCGGGGTGAGGCTGGCCAGGCCTTCGCTGGCGGCCTTGGCCTCGGCCGACACATCAACCTTGTCAAAGGCCTGCGGCGGCCACCAGACATCGCCGTCGAGCACGTTGCGCACCGCTTCCTGGATCTTGCTCAGCTCGCTGGACTTGGGAATGAAGCCGCTGGCGCCGAATTCGCGGGACTTGACCACGACGGCTGCCTCCTCCTGGGCCGAGACCATCACCACCGGGATCTGCGGGTACTGGCCGCGCAGCAGGACCAGGCCGGAGAATCCGTAGGCGCCGGGCATGTTCAGGTCCAGCAGGACCAGGTCCCAGTCGGCTTTCTCGGTGAGGCTGGTTTCCAGTTCGGCGATGCTCGCCACCTCGACCAGACGCACGTCCGGGCCCAGGCCGAGGGTAACGGCCTGGCGCAGTGCGCTACGAAACAGCGGGTGGTCATCGGCAATCAGGATTTCGTATGTGGCCATCGATCTATGGATCCTGTTCTGTGCCAGGCGCAGGGGATACGGGAGACGCCTGGCGGGCAACTCATGGCGCGAACGGCAGGGCCGCCGGCCGGGATGGCACGGCGAAGTCCGGGGTAACAGCAGCTTCGTCGTGCCCGAAGCGGCGCCAAGGATGCCGAGCACGCCCCGGGTGGTCAAGCCAATTGCCCGGTCGAACCCGCCTACCCTGGCTGCCAGCCCCGACAGTATGAACCAATCCGTGGCGCCTGCCCCTTGGACTATAGGAAGGTATGCAAACGCTGGTGGACCTCGTCCTGCTCGTCCAGCGGCAGGCGTCGCTTGCCACTCAGGTAGTGCAGGCTGAAGACGTCCAGGTAGGCGTCCAGGGCCTGCGAGGCCTGGCCGTCGCCGGCCAGTTCCAGGCACATGGCGGCCACTTCGGCGGTGCAGAAGTGATCATCACGCTTGGAACGGCGCAGGCGGTAGCGCGACATCTGCTCGGGCTGCAGGCTCAGTACCGGGAAACGGTCGAGGTACGGGCTCTTGCGGAACATCTTGCGCGCCTCGGTCCAGGTGGCGTCGAGCAGGATGAACAACGGGCGCTTGCCCGGCTCGCGCGCGACTTCGCTGACCACGCGCTCCTCCTTGACGAACTCGCCCGGAAAGACGATGTAGGGCTGCCAGCGAGGGTCGTCCAGCAGCGCCAGCAGCCCCTCGTCCACCGAGGTGCGCAGCCAGCCGAAGGCCGAGGTGTCCTCGATCACATCGGCGATCAGCCAGCCGGTGTTGGTCGGTTTCAACGGCTCGGTGTCGTGCATCAGCAGGCACATGCCGGACTCGGCCGGCACCCGGGGTTTCCAGGCGCACAGGCAGTGCGTGGCGATCACCCGGCAATCCGGGCAGCGCTCGGCGCGCGAGCCTCGGGCGACAAAGGGTTTGATGCTGCGCGCCAGGCGCTCGGCGCGCAGGCGCGCTACCGCGTGGCTCATGGCAGCAGGCCTTGGCAGGGAAGTGGGAGGGGCACGGCGACGACTCGATGAAAACAAAGCGCCCAGTCTACCAGAGCGCACGTCATTTGCCGTGCAGCCAGCGGCGCCGCTCCTTTATAATCGCAGGGTCTGGCGGCCTGGAAACCCTGCGGTTTCAGGGAACGCCGCCCGCCGGCGCTGGTCAAAGCGCCAGTCATCGAACCAGGAGAGATCCATGCTGCGTCTTATCGTCCCGACCCTGAGCCTGCTGCTCGCCCTGCCGCTGGCCGCCCAGGCTGCGTCCAAGCAGGAGTACGAGCTGAACCAGATGCTGCAGAAGGTCGCCAAGGAAAGCAGCGTCGGCACCCCGCGGGCGATCAACGAAGACATCCTCGACCAGGGCTACACCGTCGAAGGCAAGGCACTGGTCAATCACCTGAGCGTACGCCAGGAGCATGCCCAGCGCATGCAGGGCAATCCCGCGCAGGTCCGCAGCCAGCTGGGTGACAGCGTGTGCCGCAACAACGGCTACCGCCAGCTGATGTCCAAGGGCGCCGTGATGGTCTACCGCTTCACCGTCTACAAGACCAACCAACCGGTCATGGACCAGGCCTTCGACGCCGCCAGCTGCACGGCCGGTAACAAGAAGAAGTGATTCAGACCAACTGATCGCTGTTTCTGGCGCGCCGTTGCTCATCATCGGCGCGCAACTCGGCCAGCAGCGCCTGCAGGTAACGCGAATGCGCCTCGGCGCCCTGCAGGCGGCGCAGGCACTCCCCTTCCAGGCTCAGGTGATGAACCCTGGCCTCGTGCTCGAGCAACTGCAACAGTTGCCCATCCACTTCGATCTCCAGCCGGTGCATACCGCCACCTCGCCGCCTCGCCCTTCTGCCCCCAGTTAACCAAAGCCCCGCCATTGCTGAATCCCGCCTGACCGGCGGTAGCGCGCGTCTGTGGCGGCACGAAGCCGCGCCAGCGTCTAGATTGATAACGAGCACCCATAACAACGACAACGCGATGGAATTGCCACTGCAACATGGCCTTGAAGGCCCACTGCAACGCTCGGGGGGCACACTCGAGCCACAGCAGCCAGCGACACACGCAGTGTCGCGGCCGGGACACACCATCGACCCGGTCAGAGGTTTTGCTGCAGAAGGAGACGTTGAATGCCTTACCAATCGAACGAGCTGCTGTTCAACCATTTCAGGGACAACGGCATCGACCTGAGCAAGATCGACGAGCAACTGCAACTGGTCGCGCCGAACAGTCCCAACCTGCCGTTGTACCGCGACATGCTGCTGACCGTGCTGCGCATGGCCCACGACGACCGCAACCGCTGGAACGCCAAGATCACCCTGCAGGCCCTGCGCGAACTCGACCATTCGTTCCGCACCCTTGAGCACTACAAGGGCCGACGCAAGGTCACCGTGTTCGGTTCGGCGCGCACACCAATGGAACACCCCATGTACGCGCTGGCCCGGGAGTTGGGTGCGACGCTGGCACGTTCGGACCTGATGGTCATCACCGGCGCCGGCGGCGGCATCATGGCCGCCGCACACGAGGGCGCCGGAGCCGACCACAGCCTGGGTTTCAACATCACCCTGCCGTTCGAACAGCACGCCAATGCCACGGTCAATGGCACAGACAAGCTGCTGCCGTTCCATTTCTTCTTCATCCGCAAGCTGTTCTTCGTCAAGGAAGCCGACGCGCTGGTGCTCTGCCCAGGCGGCTTCGGCACCCTCGACGAGGCGCTGGAGGTGCTGACGCTGATCCAGACCGGCAAGAGCCCGCTGGTACCGGTGGTGCTGCTCGACTCACCCGGCGGCAGCTTCTGGCAGGACGCCCTGGCCTTCATCAGTCGCCAGCTAGAAGAGAACCGCTACATCCTGCCCAGCGACCTCAAGCTGGTGCGCCTGGTGCACAATGCCGACGAAGCGGTCGAGGAGATCAACCAGTTCTACAGCAACTACCACTCCAGCCGCTGGTTGAAGAACCAGTTCGTGATCCGCATGCACCATCCCTTGAGCGAGGCAGCCCTGCATGATGTCGAGGAAGGCTTCGCCGACCTGCGCCTGAGCGGCAGGTACCATCAGCAAGCGGACAGCGGCGCCGAACACGAGGAAGGCAACTTCAGCCACCTGACACGCCTGACCTTCGCCTTCAACGGGCGCGACCAGGGCCGTCTGCGCGAACTGGTGGACTTCATCAACCTGCCGGAAAACTGGGCCAAACCCCAGCCGATGCACACCACCCAGCGCGCCCGGGAAGCCTTGCGGGTCAGCTGAACGCAAAATGCCCTGTACAGCTGACACGCATGGGCGTCAGCCGTACAGGGCATCAATAATCGTCGAGGTCGCGACCGCTGAGCAGCCGGCCGATCATGTCCATGGGGAAACCACGGTAGGCGAGAAAGCGCGTCTGCTGCGCCCGGCTGCGTGGGTCTTGCGGGCGTTGCCCGGCGAACTTGCGCTGCCAGACATCACGCAGCTGCGTCGCCCAGTCCACTTCGCTGTCGCGCAGGGCCTGGTCGATATCGCCACGGTTCAAACCACGCTGGCCAAGCTCCTCGCGAATTCGCGCGGGGCCGTAGCCGGCACTGGACCGGTAGCGAATGAAGCTTTCCAGATAGCGGGCTTCACTGAGCAGCCCTTCTTCGGCCAGCCGATCGAGCGCAGGCTCGATCAGCTCGTCCGGTGCGCCACGCTGACGCAGCTTGCGCGTCAGCTCGACGCGACCATGCTCGCGGCGTGCGAGCAGGTCCATGGCTGTCCGCCGAACGGCGACGGGGGTGTCGAGTACGACGGACATGGAGCCAATCAATAACCGGCGTCGGCGTCAGCCAGGTCGTCGGCATCGGCTTCGGCTGCACCAGCCTTGGCGGCCGCTGCTGCAGCGGCGGCAGCACCAGCGGTCAGCAGCTTGTCGCGAATCTGCTTCTCGATCTCGCTGCCAATGGCCGGGTTCTCTTGCAGGTACTTGGCGGCGTTGGCCTTGCCCTGACCGATCTTGTTGCCCTGGTAGCTGTACCAGGCACCGGATTTTTCCACCAGGCCTTGGGAAACACCCAGGTCGATGATTTCGCCGTTGCGGTAGATACCCTTGCCGTAGAGGATCTGGAACTCGGCCTGACGGAACGGTGGCGAAACCTTGTTCTTGACGATCTTGACGCGGGTTTCGCTGCCGACCACTTCGTCGCCTTCCTTGACCGCGCCGGTACGGCGGATGTCCAGGCGCACCGAGGCGTAGAACTTCAGGGCGTTACCACCGGTGGTGGTTTCCGGGCTACCGAACATTACGCCGATCTTCATACGGATCTGGTTGATGAAGATGACCAGGCAGTTGGCGTTCTTGATGTTACCGGTGATCTTGCGCAGCGCCTGGGACATCAGGCGAGCCTGCAGGCCGACGTGCATGTCGCCCATCTCGCCTTCGATCTCGGCCTTGGGGACCAGGGCGGCCACGGAGTCGACGATGATCACGTCAACGGCGTTGGAGCGCACCAGCATATCGGTGATTTCCAGGGCCTGCTCGCCGGTGTCCGGCTGCGAGACCAGCAGGTCGTCGACGTTGACGCCCAGCTTGCCGGCGTATTCAGGGTCGAGGGCGTGCTCGGCGTCGACGAAGGCGCAGGTGGCGCCGTTCTTCTGGGCTTCGGCGATGACCGACAAGGTCAGCGTGGTTTTACCCGAGGACTCCGGGCCGTAGATCTCAACGATACGGCCTTTCGGCAGGCCGCCGATGCCCAGGGCGATGTCCAAGCCCAGGGAACCAGTGGAGATGGCGGGAATGGCCTGGCGCTCGTGGTCGCCCATGCGCATGACCGCGCCCTTGCCGAATTGGCGTTCGATTTGACCCAGGGCCGCAGCCAAGGCGCGCTTCTTGTTGTCGTCCATTGAAATCCTCACGTGTTCGACGTGGCCCTGACGGCCGGAATAACTGTATAAGTAGCCAGTATTATTCCACAGCGATTCGTTTCCGCAAACCCCCGTCGGGCGAATTACTCCGCGCCAAGCTGTAACAAGCCGTCTAACGCGGCGATCACCGTCTGTCGGCGCACCGCTTCGCGGTCGCCGTCGAAGTGCCGGCGCTCGCTGCTCACGTGGGTTCCGTCGGCCCAGGCCAGCCACACCGTGCCCACCGGCTTGGCCGGCGAACCGCCGTCTGGCCCGGCCACGCCGCTGACCGCCACCGCGAAGCGCGCTCCGCTGGCGGCCTGGGCGCCCCGCACCATGGCCTCGACCACTTCCTGGCTGACCGCCCCCACCTGGGCGAACAACGCCTCGGGGACGCCCAACTGGCGGGTTTTCTGGGCGTTGGAATAGGTGACGTATCCTGCCTCGAACCACGCCGAACTGCCGGGGATACGGGTGATGGCCTCGGCGATGCCGCCGCCGGTGCAGGATTCGGCGGTGCTCACCTGGGCGTTGAAGCGCCGCAGGTGTTCGCCCAGGCGAGTGGAAAGTACGGTGATCGGGTCCATGGCGGGCTCCTCGTTGCGACCGCCATACCCTACCACTCAAGCCAGGCTCAGTCCTGCCTCGCCTTGCGCCGACGGGCCAGGCGCAGCAATGGGTAATGCACCAGCACGACATAGCTGAAGACGAACGCGAATTCGAGCGCAAGCAACATCATGCTGGCAAAAAAGGGATACAAACCTGGGTGATTGCCCACCCAGCGAAACTTCGCACGATGGTGGGCGAAATCTGTGTAACCGAAGTAGTTCTGGGCAAGTAGCACCCCAACCACCACCACCCAACCGACATGGAAAAACAACTGGCGGCGCAATGACAGCACCGGCAGTTGCTCCAAGGGACGTAGATGATGGCGGCATACCAGCAGCGCCAGGCCGATTGAACACAACGGCGCGGCGATCGCGACATAGTTGGCGACCGCCTTGGACATCAGCGCAAAATTGGACGACCAGACACCCACCTGCCCCAGCAGATGCTGGTCAAGCAGGCGATCCAGGACCAAGGCTTGTTCCTGACTCAGCGTCGGCACCCAACAGGCCAGCAGGAACACCGGCACCAGGCTCGAGACCGTGATCAGATACAACGGCCAGTGACTGGCCGTGTGCTTCGCGTTCAACGTCACAACTCCTTGCACAGACAGGTTGCTAGGGCCTGTACGAAATGTGTCTGCGCGAAGGCCAGACAAGGCGAAACGGGGGGAGGAAGCGGAGTGTACTGGAGTACATGAGCATTCCGAGCCCCGTTTCAACGCAGTATGGGCGAATGCAGATACATTTCGTACAGAGCCTAAGCACCGAGAGCAACGTTGTGCGCTCCCGGTGCAAGGGTATCAGGGTGCTACTGCGCCCATGACCCACTGATTGATCTGGTCGACCTTCTCGGTATCGAAGTATGCGCTGGCAGCCCCGATGAAGACGGCCGCCACAACGGTTCCCGCTACTGCGGCAGCGGGGGCGGAAACCAGCAAGCCCAGGGCGATGCCAGCCATGGCGCCCGCCAGACTGCCCGCCACCTTGCCGACGACAGCGCTTTCCAGTTCCAGAAGAAAGGGTTTCCAGTCACCGGTCTTGAAACCGCTCACTGCCGAGTCAACCAGCCCGGCAGCCTGAATGACGCCACCGGTCACACCGAAGGCCTTGCCCAAACGCAGCATGTTATCGCCAAGCGTGGCCTTGTCCAGCGCCTCAAGTGCCTGGGCAACCGCCGCCGAGTCCTTGGCGTTCAGCCGCAAGCCGGGGTTTTGCGACAGCTTTTCGAAGGCCTTCAAGGCCTCCTGGTAGCTGCCTATGCGCTTGCCCGCGATGCCCTTCTGCATGTCGTTGGCGGCCTGCGCCACCTGGTTGCCAAAGCGATTGGCGATTTCCTTGCCAGTGTCACTGGCGTAGGTGGCCGCGTCCTTGTAGGACTCTTTCTCCAGCGCATCGCGGCGCGCCTTCTCCAGGGCATCGAGCTTTTCGCGCAACTGCTCCTGAGCCTTCAGATCGACATACAAGGCCAGGGCTGCCGTATAGAGGGAAAGCTCGACATCCAATGCCGCCGGCACGTCGTAATCGTCCAGCTTGCGCAATTCGTCGATCAGTTCCTTGATATCGCGGTCATCGAAACGACCGCCCTGCTCCGTGGCCAGTCGCCCGCGATTGAATGCGATCTGCTGGTCGCGGGTGGCCATCATCGACTTGATGATCCCAATGGAGCGCTCGGCTTTCTTCGAGTCCGGCAGCGCCGCAGTGCTACCTGCGGCGGCTTCAGCCGCAGCCAACTCGGCATTGAGACTGGCCGGCAGGTTACGCTCCTTTCTGAGGTAGCTGTCACTCAGTTCATTACGCATCTCGAAGATCTGATAGGGCAACATGCCCCACATATCGACGCCCAGGTCATAGTAGGCATCCGGGCTTGGCCAACCCTGCCCCTCCAGCACCGCTTCCAGTACTGCGCCGTTCATCAGCGCGGCAACGTTGAGTGCATGGTGGGAGGGTTCACCATTGACACCCAAAGGGATAGTGATGCCTCCCGTTGAACTTCCACCGCGTCCCCCTCCACCTGAGGAACCCGAAGGGGGAATGCCACGGTCCACGATGATGTTCTTTTCGCCCATTCTCTACTCCTTGAATTGGCTTGCTTGAAAAATGGCCGGCCCCACGAAAGTGAGGCCGGCCATGGACAAAAGATAAGAAATACAGATCAGCGCGACAGCGCACGCACATAGGCCTGGCACGCCCGCAAGGCGATCAGTCCGCGGTCGCCGTCGTCGGTGATGGCGATAATTCGTCGAGCATGCGCCGGGTCAAGTCGGGCGCGTACGGGGCCATGATCCACGCCGCCGGTGCCGGCGGCGGCAGGCACTGGGGCACAGGTGGGGTCGCGCTCGACCAGGACCGACAGGCGCAGATCGGCAGTAGCAAGGCGGTCACGCAAGCGAGCCTGAGTCTGTTGGGCATCGGTCAGCTCCTGGAAATGCTTCGTTTCACTGTCGTGCAGGCGTTGTTCGAGGCCCTGGCGCTGATCGCGTTCGGCGAGCAGCAGGCCGTACAGCGCCTCGGCCTGGTCAAGGCGCTGCTGCACCAGCGCCTGCTCCTGCTCGGCCAGCTGACGCCCGAGGCGCCAGCCTTGCAGCTGCCAGGCCAGCACCGCGGACAACGCCATCAGCCCGAGGCACAGCGCCAGTTGCAGGCGGCTCAGCACAGCACCTCCCGCGCTCGCGCCCACAGTTCGAGGCGCTCCGACAAGCCGTTCAGGCCGCCGTTGATATGCCGGGTGATGCGGTTGAATTCCCCCTGGTCGGCCAGGGCGTTGAGCCCGCGCGAGTGCCAGAACCAGGCCGCCGATTCGCAGGCCCAGCGCGGCTGCTCGAGCATCTGCGGTTGCGCCAGCAGGCGTTCGTCGCCGAACAGCGCACGGCTACAGGCCTGGTAGTTGTTGCGCCCGGTCACCTGGATCAGGCCACGGCCGCAATAGCGCTGGCCATCACCGTCGGCTTCAGGCGTGTTGCCCAGGCGCAGGGCCAGGCTGCCGGTGTCGTAGCGGGCCAGGTAGCGGTCGCTGCCCAGCTCCTTGACGTAGCGCAACTGGCCGGACTCATGGCCGACCTGGGCCAGGAACGCGGCAATGCGCTTGGGGTGGTCGATCTCCCAGTTGGCCATGGCCGTGTTCAGCGCCGGCAGGAAGGCGGCGACGCGTTGGCCGGCGAGCGGGTAGATCTGCTTGAGTTGCTGTTCAGTGAGCGGCATCGGTGCATTCTCCATTGCGGTCTGATCGAAAGGCGGCCGGTGCCGCCTGTGGCTCGCTCATGGGCGTTGGCTCGAAGCGCGTGGCTTTCACAGGGGTCACGGTGTGGCGACCGCCGCACCTGATCTGGAGCTCGGAAACAGGGTGATGCGGCCGGCTGACAGCGACTATAGGGAGCGCCGCCGCCGGCAGGCATCGGGAAACCCTCACCGCCCTGTCTCAGGCCTTGAGCGAACCCGTCCGCCGAGGCGCGGAACCCTTGGCCTTGGCCTTGCCCTGGCGACCGCCATTGCACTGCACGGTGGTGCGCCAGCCGCTGCTGGTGAACACCTGCTCGACCGATTCGATGAGGTACTGCCCATCAAGCCCAGCCAGGAAACCCTGAACATCGATGCTGCGCTCGGCGAACAGGTCGGTGCGCCCGGGCATGTCCAGGCGCACGCTGGCGGTGTCGCGGTTGAAGCTGGCCAGGCGGGCGCGGGCGGCCTGTTCCGCCGCCGCGCGGTTGGGGTACAGGTGGCGGTCGGTGTAGACCGGCTGCAGGCCGTCCGGCGCATCGCCATTGTCCAGTTCCACCGCTTGCAGGTGCCCGCTGGCGCTGTCCTGGTGGCGGGTCCTGACGGCCTTGTGGGTGCTCTTGTCAGCCAGGCGAAACTGCCACTGGCTGACCTCGCTGCGGGCAATGCCCACCACATCAAGAGGCTTGCCGCTGGCGCTCTGGCCACCCTGGCGCGGCAGCACCAGCAACTGGCCGTTGGCGAGCTTGGCGGTGCAGTCGTGCTGGCGCGCCAGGCGAGTGATGAAGTTGAAGTCCGACTCGCTGTACTGGTCGACCCGCGGCACTTGCACAGCCAACGGGCACACGGCCTGCCAGCCATTGCGGGCACCGATCTCGGCGACGATGCGCTGCAGCGTAGCGTTCTCCCAACTGCCACTGCGAATGGTCTTGCCGCTGCCGCGCAGGTCACTGGCCTTGCCGCGGATTACCAGGGTGTCCGGCGGGCCGGACAGCTCGACCTCGTCCACGGTGTAGCGGCCCAGGCGGTTCAGCGGCTGCCCGGCGTAACCCAGGTGCACCTCGAGCACTGCGCCCCTGGCTGGCAAGGCCAGGGCACCGTCGCGGGCATCGAGGCGCAGTTCGAACTCGTCGGATTCCAGACCTGGCTTATCAGTGGTGCGTAACAGCAGCAGGCGGTCGTTAAGCAGCGTGGTGATGTCATGGCCGTCCGCGATGATGCGAAATTGAGGTTGCATGGTTGGGGCTCCGCTGTATTGGTGTAGCGAGGAAGGCGTGGGGGGGGGGGGGGGGGGGGGGGGGGGGGGGGGGGGGGGGGGGGGGGGCGGGGGGGGCGGGGGGGGGGGGGGGGGGGGGGGGGGGGGGGGGGGGGGGGGGGGGGGGGGGGGGGGGGGGGGGGGGGGGGGGGGGGGGGGGGGGGGGGGGGGGGGGGGGGGGGGGGGGGGGGTGGGGTGGGGGGGGTGCGGGGGGGGGGGGGGTGGGGGGGGGGGGGGGGCGCGCGCCCCCCCCCCCCCCCCCCCCCCCCCCCCCCCCCCCCCCCCCCCCCCCCCCCCCACGGTACAGGGGCGAGTGGTCAATCCCACAGCTGCAGGCTGGTGCTGGTCGTCATCGGCAGTTCCGGCAACAGTATCCTCACCCCGGCGCGAAACGGCTGCGCCTCGTCCGCCAGGCCCTGGTTGGCATCCAGCACGGCCTCGACCGTGCCGGAAAGATGGCCGTAGTAGTGCTGGCAGAGGGTATCGAGCAGGTCGCCCTCAGACGTTGTGCAGGTCTTGGCCATAGCTCACGAACTCCAGTGAAAACCCTTGTTTGCGCGGAATGCCGCCGGCCAGCAGGACGCTCTGCTCTTCCTCGATGCTGGTCAGGCACCAGGTGCCGAGCACCTCGCCGTAGCCGGTGGTCAACGACAGCGGCAGCAGCTGGCGACCGATGCTGCGCAGCGTCTGCAACTGGCCGAGGCCGCCCTTGAACCCGGGGAAGATCGCGCCACGGATGTTGATGCTCTCCTCGCCCAGGCTGACCGCCTGCTGGGCGCTCTCGCGGCTCAGGCGTTCCTGCCCGGCCCAGCGAAAACGCGTCTGCCGACGCAATTGGTCGAAGGCGGCGGTGTCGAGGTTGAAGTAGTACGGCGCCGCGCCCGCCTTGAGCGGTTGCAGCACCAGCAGGTGCGGGAACGGTTTTATCGCTTCGGCGGCGGGCGTCACCTCGGGCGCGAAGCCCAGTGTCGACAACACGCCGTTGACGGCCGAGGGTAACGTCTTTACCAACCGTTTTACGGCGGTGCCGGCCTTGGCGATATGCCCGGCGAAGGTATCGATGCGATCGCGTACCTGGCGTACCACGGCCAGTGTCTGCTCATACCTGGCCGCTACCTTGGCGACCCGAGCCTGGGCATTGGTGATCGCGCGCATCGTGCGCTGGAGCTTGGCGGCGATGAACGGGCCGACCACTGGCAGCCCCTCCAGCACGACGACCGCACCCTGTACATGGCCGATCGCGTCGTTCATCGGATCAAGCATGGCGTCGGCATGCCGACGCCCTGCTTCTCCTGCCTTGACCAGGGCGTGCAGCGTGGCTTGCAGCTGCTCCATATAGGTCATGGATCCTCCTGTCAGAATGGGTTGGGATGATCGGCCAGCTGTGCGTTGTAGGCCTGCCTCTGCAGGTCCTGCATGACACGTCGGACCGCCTCTTCGAGTTGCTGGGTGAGCTGGTTGGGCGAGTCCACGCTACCCTGCACGGTGATAGGCATGTTCGCGGTGAACGTGAGCTGCTGGCTGACGGGCTGCGTGGCCAAGCCTTGGCTCTGCGCCGGACGCGGCCCGGCGTCGGGCAACGCCAGCGGCCCAACAGGTACGCTCGTTTCCTGCGGTTTGAACTCGGCGGCACGCTCGGAGAAATACTTGCCCACAGGCGCACCGATCGGCGCTCCAGGCCCAATCGCCAGCGGTACCTCGACACCACCAGCGGCGCGCGCATCGACTGCCGCCCGAGGCTTGGAAAGCGCCACCTGCGATGGCGACAGTAGCTGCCTGGCCATCCGTGTGCCGACCTGCCCATCGAGCACCTCTCCCTTCGGTACGAGCGTGATCTGCCGCGGATCGCTCAGGGAGATTGCTGGACGGGGACTCTTGGGAGGCTCGTCAGAGGCGCTAAAGAATGTTTTTCCAGCCCATCCCCCGATCACGCCACCGACCTTGTCGCCAACCATGTTGCCGATCAGCATCGCAACTGGCGGACCAACAACACCACTGAGAAACATCCCTCCCAGCACTGTGCCCACTGCTCCGCCAATCGCACCACCATAACCCGCCCCCTTCTCCTCGGGCGTCTTGGCCGTGGCATAGGTGTAAGCCCCCTTTACCCCGGCCTCGAGCCAAGGCAGTTTGCCAGCCGCCTTGAAAGCCTCCGTCAGTCTGGCCCAACGCCCAGGTGAAGGATTGAGGCCGGAGGGTGACGGTCCGGCATCCGCCCCTAGCGGATAAGGTTCGTCCAGCCCAACCCCACGTCCGGCACGGCGTAAACGGCCACGATGCTTGTAGGCGGCAGCCCCCGCGCCTATTCCCAGGGCGCTGGCCAAGGTGCCCCATAATGTACTCGATGCCGATGGCGGGGCAGCGTCTGCTGACGGCGTCGATTGCCCGTTGCCAACGCCCGCCACAGAAGCACTGTCGGACCTGGCCATCAGCCCCTTGCCTAGCACTCCACCGACCTTGTCGCCGGCAAAGCCGAGCATCATCGAGGCCGCTGGGGCGCCCAGTTTGAGGCCTGCGCCCAACATGGCCCCCGATACGGCCCCCAAGAAACCACCGGCGGCGGCACCCACCCCCTCTCCCCTCTGCTGCGCAGTGGAAGCCGTGGTTGCCGTAAAGACAAGCTTCGTCAATGCATCCAGCCCGGCCATGCCGGTAGCCGACTTCCCGGCCTGCAGCGCCTGCGCCCAACGCCCTGGCCCATCGCTGCGAGGCAGCGGGGCCGGCATCGCATCCGCGCCAAGCGGGTAATCCTCGCTGCCTGGCGCGCCATCGGTGCTGCCAATGACCAAGGCCGGTAGGTACAGGGTACCCGGACGGCCAGGAGCGCTACCCTGGGCGATTCCCTTCGCCGCCAGGTAACCACCGCCCGCGATCAGGAGCGACGAAGCGACATCGCGCGCTGCCTGGCCGACCTGAGGCAGCAACTCAGGCCCCGACTGGGCCGGCCTGCCGCCCAGGGAGCGCTCCAGGAGTACCTTGTGCTGCTGAAGCAGCCCGACCTGCTGTTGCTGTACTTTCAAGGACTCGGCCTGCGTATCCTTGTCCCGTAGTGCCATCGCCCCTTGCGGGGACGGGGCAGTATTTCCCCCGCCGCCGACATCGGCAGGCCGCTGGGTCCCCCCCAGCGCCCCCATGGGTACCGTGCGGCCACGCAGCCCCTCCAACGGCCCCGCAAGTTCCGGAACGGTGGCACCGACTGCGCCCAGCGCTGTCGTTGATCTGTTCGCCATCCGTGTCTCCCCCTTCAGTCCGCCAGCCACCAGACCATATCGCTGAACGACATGGCCATGATCTCGCTGGCAGAAAAGTTCAGCTCCTTGGCCAGCCGCCTGGCGGCGGCCTTCTGCCGGGCAGGGTCAAACCTCGTCGTCCTGCACCAGGCGAAAGTAGCCCGTCTGCAGGCGGCTGTAGTCCTTCAGGGCCAGGCCCTCGAGGTCCTTGACGCCAACCTCGGCGAGTGAGGCGAACAAGTTCAGTTCGCGCTGCTCGTCGTCAGCCACGCCACCGGCCTGTGCGTTGCGAATGTCACGCACGGTCGGTGCGCGAAGCGACAGGCTGTCGACCTGCACGCCGTTCGCCTCGCTGGGGCGCGACAGGCGCACGTTCACGCGCTCGGCGTCGACGGTCAGCCATTGCGGCAGTTTCTTCGTTTGAGCCATCGAGCGTTCTCCTTAAAGACCCAGTGCGGCGCGCTGCGCGGCCAGTTGGTCGACACCGTCGATCACCCGTTTCATGCCCAGGGCGTCGATTTCGTAGACCAGGCGGCCATCGACTTCGAGCTTGTAGTAGGTGACGGCGATGCTGTGCTTGATCTCGGCCTTGTCGCCGGACTTCCAGTCACCCATGTCGATCTCTTTCAGCGAACCGCGCAGGGTGACGATGACTGGGTTGATCTTGCCCTTCAGGCCCTTGAAGGCGCCGCGGAAGGTGCCGTTGAAAGCGGTGCCGTCGGCCAGACCGAAGAACTTCAGCGACTCGCGGCGTACGCCGGTGGTGGTGAAGGCGGCTTCCTGTTTTTCCATGCCCTGGTCCATCTCGACCGGCATGTCCATGCCGCCGGGGCGGTGCTCTTCCATCTTCAGCGTGAGCTTGGGCAGGGTCAGGTTGGGTACATCGCCCTGGAAGCTGACGCCATCGACGAACAGGTTCAGGTTGGCCAGGGTTTCGGGAATCATTGCCATGTAGATGCGCTCCTTAAGCGACGGAATCGAGGACTTCGGTCAGCCACTGGTTGGTGACTTCGACGCGGAAATTGGGGTTTTCGGCAGGCGGGACGTCGGTGAAGCGGATGTTCCAGTACACCTTGCCCTGCTCGAGGTGGCTGGCGGTGTTCAGCTCCGGGTCGGCGAAGACTTCGAAGTTGATGATCGCGCCCTGGTTCTTCAGGTCGCGCATGAAGGCCTGCAGGCCCTCGGTGACGTCCTTGACATAGGTGGCGGTGATGGAGCGGTCGACGGCCCACTTGTGGCCGTAGAGGATCGCGTCCATGACGATGTCCATGGTCCGCACGCGGGTGACGAAGGCCCATTTCGGGTCGCTCGACAGGGTGCGGTTGCCCCACAGGCGGAAGCCGTCGTCGCGGATGATGGTGGCGATGTTGGCGTTGTTCAGCAGGTTGGCGCGGCAGGTGTCATCGCCGTCGAGGAATTCCACGGCGCGGGTGGTGCCGGTGATGCCGACAAATTCCTTGTTCGAAGGCGAAGCCCAGAAGCCGTACTCGCGGTCGGTGTAGGCGAACAGGCCGGCGACCCAGGCCGACGCGGGGGCATCGACGGTAGCCAGGGCCTCGTTGTCCCAGTAGCGCACGCCGGGGTCGACCATGAAGGCCCGCTTGGCGCCGAACTGCTTGGCGTAGGCAAGCACTTGCTCTTCGGTGGTGTTGGGGCCATCCAGGATGGCGATGCCACGCAGTTTGTCGGCCAGGCCCACCAGGGCGGTGGCAATGGTGTTGACCGAGCTGTGGCCCGGAACGATCAGCAGGCGCGGTTGGGCATTGAATCGACTTTTGCCGTCGAGCAACGCTTGCAGGCCGGTACGCTTGCCGTTGATCCCGACGGTACCGATAATCGCCGAGATCTGTTCGGCAGTGTCATCGACCTTGGCCACGCCACAGGCGACGATAACTGCCTTGGCGCGAGCGAAGACGGCGCGGCAGGCCTTGGTGATGGCGGCATTGCCACCGAACGCAGCCACTGCTTCGCGCTCACTGGTGATCAGTACCAGGTCGTTGGCCTTTGCAGTGACGCCCGGGCCTTCGGTGAAGGTATCGACCAGGCCGATGATCGAGGACGAAGGCAACGCGATGTTGCGGGCACCCGTGTCGACATTGGTCACGGTGACGCCGTGGAAGAATCCACTCATGTAGGTTTGCTCCAGGTTCAGGTGTGAAAAGGCCCTGCGGGTGCAGGGCCTGGAAGGGGTAGATCGGTTTGGGAAAACGCCCGGCGTCGCGGGCGCTCAGGTTCAGGCGACTTCTTCGAAGCCTTGGCTGGTCAGCCAGTCGGCAGCCGCCGCCTCGTCAGGGCTCGCCGGCCAACTATCGGCGGTGGGCGCCGCGGCCGAGAGATCCAACCGGTTCAGTTCGATCCGGTAGCGCTTCCAGGCCGTCAGCGCCGTTACTTCGGCATCTGTGGCCATTTCCAGGGCAACGGCGTCCTGCAGGCTCGAGATGCGCAGCGTGGCGTATCGGACCAGCAGTGCCTGCTTGTGGGCGCCCGATTGGCGCAGCGCCTTGCCCCTGGCCAACTGGTTGACAACCCAGGCGCTGCCGTTCCAGGTATCGAAGTCCGAGGTCGGCGCTTGCAGCGTGAAATCTCCAGGCAGTTCGCCCAGCATGGTCCAGACCTGCGCCTCACCATCGGCGGTGCGATACACCGTCGCGCCTCGATGATCGACCACCTGGTCCCAGTGCTTGCCATCCTGGGTAGCGATGGCGGCGAAGCCCGTCTTCAACTCAGGCGGTTGGATGCGATAGCTGTGGGCCGGGATCAGCCAGACTCCAGGTTCGAGCGGGCTGGGATCGGCCGCGCAGGCCCCAAGAAACTCACCGCTGGCAGGGTCGACGTTGCACACCAGCGGCGCAACGACACCGGCCTGTTGCCACCAGGTGGTAGTGGCGGCCAGGTAGGACTGCACCGCCGCCACGGCGCCTTGAATGATTTGATCGGTCATGGGCACTCTCAAAATTTGATACAGGCCAGATAGGCCCGGTTGAATGGCCTGGATTCATTGCCGCCGCTGACGCTGGTGACGAAGCTGTGGGCATGGGCCGGCGCCGTGTCGGTATAGGCCGAGTTCACGCCATCGCCCATCTCGTCACCGAGCACGGCGTTACCGCCGCTGGTGACCATTGCCGCATTGATCCGCTCCCTCACCAGCAGCGTCACGTGCGAGTGGGCACCCGCGGCCGAGGTGGCCCCGGAGTGGGCGTGTTCGAGGTTCTGGCTGCCCTGATCCGAGAACAATGCCCGGCCAGGGTCGACGTTGCGTCCATCCGACCAGCCGCGGTCGAAGTAACCACGGTCATCGGGCAGGTTGAACGTCGTCGAGCCATCGCCAGCGCCAAACTGGGTACCGATGACCGCGAACAAGCGCGCATAGGTCACGCGCGAAACCGCTGCGCCGTTACGCTTCAGCCAACCCGCTGGTGGCACGCTCATCGCGAAGTGGGCGACATGGCCGGCGGTCAGGCCTGCGATGGCATTCACCTGTTCGATGGTGGCCTTCTTCGACAGCTCGTTGACCATCGTGGCGGCGAAGTTCGGATCGTTGCCGATCGCGGCCGCCAGTTCGTTGAGCTGGTCCAGTGCGGCCGGGGCCGAACCAACCAGGGCTGCAACCGCCTGCGCCACGGCATTGGAGGTTTCCGCCCGGGTGAAGACTTCACTCTTGGTGTAGGCGTCGGTGATACCGTAACCCGCCACGGTGGTCGGATTGCTCGCCGCAACGACGCGACCGTACTTGTCGACCTGCACGCTCCGATACGTACCCTCGGACACACCCGTGCGGCCAAACGCCATCTCGAACGCCAGGGCCGTCACGCCCAATGTGATCGTTGCATCGGTGACCAGCTGCCAGCCGCTGTCACCATTGACCGTGCCTTTCTCCACCAGCACCAGCAAGCCAGGTGTGACCTTGGCATCGGTATCGGCATCACTGCAGCGAACCCAGGCACTTGCGCCGACCTGGTACAAGCCGTTGTCCTTGGCTGCCGCCTGGTTTTTCACCAGTACACGGGCACCCGCCAGCAGCGCGACGCCGTCGATGGTCTGCAACCCATTCAAGGTGATGGGACCGGTGGTGGCTGCCTGCACCGAATGTTTGAAGTCTTGCCTGGCCAGTTCCTCGGTAACCCATTCACGGGTAGCGAGGACAACCGCAGGGTCGATCTTCAGCTGTACCAGGCTGGCGCTGCTGACGATCAGGTTCAGGCGCACCACCTGGGTGCGGCCCGAACCCTGGTTGAGCAACGGCTTGTAGGTGGGCGCGCAGTTGGCCACGGCAACCATGTCGCCGTCGGCGTCGTACAGCGCGACTTCACGGATCCAGCGGCCTCCCACTTCCGCAGGGATGACTTGCTCGGCGACGATCACCGAACTGTCCTTGTCGTCCACCTTGAGCTGGTTCAGCGGTGCGCGACGCCATTCGTTGATCAGGCTGGTCTGGGTGGCATTGGGGGTGGGGTCGAGGCCATTGGCGTCGCCCACCCCCATCTGGGTAATTTTCCACGGAATGCCCAAGGCATCCGCATTGGCCTGCTTCGCCGCGCCCACTTTGGTGAGGATGGCGTAGAACTGTGAATTCTGGTCAACCATGTGCAATGTCCAAGGTATCGATTGTGTGTTCCCGGCCACCGCGCCCGATCGCACCGCTGACGATGACGTCAGGGGGTGCTGGCGGGTAGACGTCGAGTTCATCGCCGTCCTGCAGCGCGCAGCCAAGGTAGAAGGCGCCACGGCTTTCGAGGCTGATCACCAGGCCGGTCAGGTGGCGGCTGACCGGTCGGGCATCGTCGATCTGCGACGACAGTTCGTTGTAGGTTTCTTCGCTGATGCCGGCGTCGGTCACCCCGAGTTTCAGGGCGAATGTGCCTGGCACCCCGACAGGCTGTGTCTGCCACCACTCCTCGACTTCGATCAGGTAGCCGAACGGTTCGACCACCCGCCGGAGGGCGCCGAGGGTGCCTTTGTGGGCGTGGACGAAGAACGCCGAACGGATCACCGAGCGCTTGATCGACTCGCTCCAGCGGTCGTCCCAGCGATCCACCGACCAGGCCCAGGCCAGTTGGTACAACAGGTGCGCCGGGCAGGTATCGGGGTTGTAGAGGGTGCGCAGGCCGACCTTGAGGTCTTCGTCGGCAGCCGCCTCCAGGGCGCGTTCCAGCGGCGTGCGATTGAGCGGCAAGAGCGTGTCCATGTCAGCCCCCGCGCTTGAGGTCGATGCCGGTGCACCAGGCTGCCTGTGCCTTGGTGGGGCGGATGTCGGTCCAATCCACCAGCTCGACCCGGCTCACGCCCTCGATGTGCAACTGTGCGTCGACACCGGAGCGGGCTACCTCGACACCCAATCGTCGCCGTGGGTTGACCCATGCCTCCAGGCGCCGTCGGCATTCACCGAGTATCGTTTCGTACTCCGGGCCACTGTCAGCCATGTGCAGCACCGCCTCTACGCGGTAGGGCAGGATCTCGGCACTGCGCACGTTGACCCGGTCGGCAACCGGGCGGATATCGTCGTCGTTAAGGTAGCTGGCGACTTGCGCCAGCAGTGGCGCGCCGGCCCTACCATTACCATCCAGGCTCAGTACCGTGACGTCTACCACCGCTGGCGACGGGCTCTCGGCGGTCGCGTCAGCGACCCGTCCCGAGGCGTTGCGAGCATGGAGGATGTAACTGTTGCGCGGGCCAGCCGTGGTCAGCCCTTCGTACACCAGCTGCACCCTTTCGCGTAGCGCGTCGTCGGACTCGAGGAGCAGCTCGATCGGCGGGATCGTGTTCGGGTTCGCGGCCCGGATCACCAGGCGTTGCAGGCTGACGTTGGCCGCCAGCTGGTCGAGGTCGCCTTCCTGGGCGTAGGCCAACAGCAAAGACTTGGCCGCATCGTTGACCCGCGCCCGGTTGAGCAGTTTGCGGTAGGCACCGACCTCCAGCAGCTTGATCACCGGGTCGCTTTCCAGTTTGGCGGTCCAGCTGTCGCCCATCTGGGCGCGGAAGCTGGCCAGGTCCTCCAGGTACAGTGCCTCGAAGTCGAGGTCTTCGAGCAGTTGCGGGACGGGCAGTTTCGACAGATCGACCTGGCTCATACAGTCACCTCCACCAGCGCGTCGTCACCCAGGTAGCGGCCACTCAAGGCCAGGCTGACCTGGCCGTCGAGCACGGCCACGACCTTGACCCGGTCCAGCTTCAGGCGCGGTTCCCAGCGCCCGAGGGCGCGGGCCACTTCCGCCTGCACCGCACTTTTCCAGCCTTCGTTGACCGGCAGGTCGACGTAGCGGCGCAGCTGACTGCCGTACTCCGGGCGCATGCGCCGGCTGCCAAGCGGCGTGGTGAGGATGTCTTCGATGGATTGACGCAGGTGGGCCACGCCCGACAGGGGCTGGCCGGTGCGGCGGTCCATGCCGATCATGGGGCACCTCCTGGGATTGAGGCTCCAGATAGCCTGTTCGGATAGCGCATGGTTATCACCTGGAAGAAAGGAATGGGTTGCCCGGACAAGCCGGGCAGCCGCTTCAGGAGACGAAGTCGTAGGTCAGGGCGATGGCCGCCGTGGCGTTGTTGGCGACGGTCCACAGGCCGTAACCCGCCGGGATGAACAGCGGATAAGGCAGGGTGTACTGCGAGTCGATGCCGCCGTTGATCCCGCCCATGATGGCGTGGACGCTCATGTCGCCGATGTAGGCCGGCGCCTTCGGGCCGGTGTACAGGTTGAGGATGCCGCCGCCGGTGCACAGGGTGGCGGTGCGCAGGTACACGCCATCCTTGTTGTCCGCGGCACTGAAGACCTGGCTGACGGCGGTTGGGTGGGCGTTGAAGAAATGCTTGCCGACTTTTACTGCTTCCATGTTGCTTTACCTTTTGAGTCGAAATGAGGGGGCGCGGCACTCACCGCGTTCATGTCGCTCAATGGCGATCTTGCTGGGCTCCAGGCCATTGTTCAGTGCTTGTGGTTGGCGGTGTTGCCGGCCGTGTCGATGATCCGGCCACCGCCGTTGATGTCGCCGCTGACCGTCAGCGGACCGTTGATGGCGACCGTGCCGGTCAGGGTGATCGACGCAGCGTCGAGGGTGATGGCGTTGTCGCTGACCACCAGGGTGCTGGCGCCGACCTTGACCGTGGCCTGGCCGCTGGGCAGCTGGATGTCATAGCGTTTGGCCTGCCAGTCGTAGGTCAGCGAGCCGCCGTCGTCGAAGCGCCAGACTTCGATATGGTCGCGGTTGTCCGGCGCCGTCCCGGCATTGCCGTACAACCCCGGGACGAAGGTGCCCAGGGCCGGTTCGCCGCTGGGGCTGATCAGCACGCCCTGCTCGTCCAGGCTCGGCACTCGCCAGTGGCGGGCCTTGCCGGCAGCCTGGGCATGCCAGCGCACCCAAGCACTGGTCCAGCCACCGCCGTCGGACACCCGCACCCGGGCCGTGGCCAGGTCCACCGCCACCACCCGGCAGGGGATCACCAGGCTGGCCAGCATGCGATCGTGCATGGCGCTGGCGTAGCTCATGCCAGGTCCTCCGGTGACAGGTACTTGTCCTGGTTGCCGAGCCCGGTGTCCGGGGCGAAGCCCAGCATCAGGCTGCCCGGCGGCTGGTCGGGCCAAGGCCAGTGGGCATTCCCCAGCAGGACCGGTTGTTCCCATTGCACCCGCCAGGTGCTGCCCTCGGCTTCGGCGAGGATGTCCCGTGCGCCCTCGACGTAATCGAGGCCCCAGGACTGCTGGCGCAGCACATCGATCAGCTGCGCCGCCAGCACGCCGGCCTGCGTCCGTGCCTGCGCGGGGGTGCCCTGGGCGGTGACGCGGGCTTCGAAGGTCGTCATCAGCAATGAGCGACCGTCACGCAGCGCCTCGTCGCCACGCATGCGCAACACGCCATGCACCAAGGCGGGCAGGGCCGGCTCGGTAATGTCGTCGCCCTCCGTGGCGACCGTGGCGAAGGCCGGCAACGCCGCCCGCAGGGTGGAGGTGACGGCCGCGTACAACTGGGCCAGTTCGCTCATGCTTGTGCTCCTTGAACGCTCGGTTCGGCGAAGGCCGGGCCCGCGAAGGCCCGGCGCCCGGCTCAGAAGTGCCAGGTCCAGATGTCGATTGGCTTCTGGTCAGGGTTGATCTTGCGGATATGGCGATAGGTCGGCTGGAAGCCGAAGCGCGCCCACACCGGTTTCTCGTCGAGGATGGCGATGCTGCCGTTGGCCTGCAGGCGCAGCACCGCGCTGGCATGGCCGCCGGTGTGCGAATGCCACAGCACCGCGTTGCCGGCACCGTAGACCACCAGGTTGCCGTCGCCCTGGAACACTGCGCGCACGGCGCCCTTGCCTTGGGTACCGGCGTTCCAGGTGGCCGCGCCGTTCGGGCCATAGGCCACGAGATTGCCGTCGCCCTGGAACACCAGCTTGCTGGCGCCCGCGCCGTATACCATGCCCTGTACCAGCTCGGAGCCAGGCGCCAGCAGCAGCGAGTCGACGGCGCCAGGCACCAGCGGGACGGCCGGCGTGCCGTTCCACAACGCCAGGGAGTCGACCAGCACGATATTGCCGTCGTCCTGCAGCACCAGGTGCGTGCGGTTCCACTGGTCGTTGCTGGTGAAGGTGCTGTTGTTGGTCAGCCACACCCGGCGCCGCGAGTAGTCGTCGAGGAATGCGCCGTACTGCACGTAGAAGGCCAGCGGGGCTTTCTTGTTGCGCAGGGGAATGCTCGAACTGAAGGGTTGCTGTTCATTGGCGACCCAGACGGTGGCGCCGTTGTCCTGGATCACCAGGTTGCCATCGCCCTGCAGCAGCAGCTTGAAGCGCTGGTTGGGCGACAGCAGGTACTGGCCCGCCGAAAGGGTCTGGTAAGCGGGCAGCACCGAAGTGCCGACGCCGTTGAAAGGAATGCGGGTACGACCTGCCATGGTGTTTCTCCTACTGGATCGATTGAAGGGGAGCTGGGCTCTGCGGCCCGTCCTGATCGCTCGGTGGCACGTTGTCGAGGCCCGTGGCCTTCATGTGGTTCAAGGTCGCGCAGCGCGAACACTTGATCTGGACCAGCGCCGACCCGCCGATGCGGGCCAGCAAGCGGTTGCATTTACCGCAGCGAAACTCGTTGAACATCCGCTTTCTTCCTTGTTACCGCGTTCATTCTTCGTCCTGGCGCGCCACTGCGGGCTGGTCGTCCAGCCCCAGCCGGCGCGCGGCCCAGCGCTCATAGAGACCGATGGCCACGTCGGCGCCAGCCATGGCGGTGAGGCAGCCAAAGGCACTGGCACTCCAGATCGACATGCCGCTGGCGTACAGCAGCATGACCGTCGATACCCCGCAGGCCATGCAGGCCCCGGAGCGCAGCGCCAGCCGCCTGAGCAGCCCCCAGCCGCGGGCGCCGGCCTTGTCGGCGCGCCACATCTCGCCGGAAAGCCCGCCCAGCAATGCCAGGAGGATCACCAGCCAGAGCGGCATCTCCAGCAACGCCTGTTGCTCGTTCGTCACGTTCCTGCCTCCTGTGTGTTGCCCGCCGGCGACATGCCGGCGGATCGTGATTGGCTTGACTCGGCATTCCAAAAAGCCCGCCCTGCAGGCTTTTCAGTAATGCGCGGTGTAACCGCCGGCCACGACTGGTGACGCCGTGCGGTTGCGCTTCAAATTGGTGACTCCGACCGCGGCCGCCTGCCCGCCGGATAACTGATCGTGGTGCTTTACGCTGCACACCCGGGCCAGTTGCCAACCCTCTGAACAGTCGAGGCCTGTTCATCGCTGCCTGTATCTCAACCGGTTTGCGTCCGGCTTGGGATACATTTTATGCACTCATGCATATGCAGTCAATGCACAAATTCAAATTTTTATGCATCAGCTTTTGCTTCTATGCATGGAGGCCTGATCTGACGTGGCTGTAGGGGTTTTCTGAGGGCGAAAAAAAACCCGCCGAGGCGGGTTTTTATCGAGGGCTGGGGATCAACGGGCGTACATGCCCCACCAGAAGACGTGGCCGAGAAGGCTGATCTGTTCTTCCTGCATCTGCTGGAAGCTGTAGTCCTCGTCGGGGTGCTCGTCGCGGTTGAAGCTGCGCAGGCGAATGCCGGTAGGCAGGCGGTACACCTGTTTCACCCGCAGCTGGCCATTGTGGTTGATGGCATAAAGGTCACCGTCGATGATATCGCCGATGGTGCTTTTACCGGTATTGACCCCGACCGTGGCGCCATCGCGCAGTACCGGCAGCATGCTGTTGCCGCGCACCGTCACGCACTTGGCGTTGTCGAACTGCACGCCATTGTGGCGCAGGCTGCGTTTGCCGAAGCGCAAGCGAGCGTTCTCGCTTTCCTCGATGACGAATCTTCCTGATCCTGCTGCCAACTCGACCTCACGAAGAAAAGGAACGGACACCTCGTCGTCCTCGACGGGGGTTTCATCGTCCCACAGGCTGATATCGCTCAGGGCTGCGTGGCCCTGGGCGAGCGGGGCCGCGTCACGGGACTCGCCCAGTTCGACGCGGCCGCGCAACTGGTCGGTGCTCACGCCGAAGTACTCGGCGATCTTCGAGACGTGCTTGTCCGAAGGATCGACGATCTTCTCGCTGAGAATCCGCGACAGGGTGGATTGAGGCACGCCCGTGCGCCGATGCAGCTCTGTGGGGGACAGGCCGTGGCGGGCGAGCAGTTCTCTAAGTACGGAGGCTACGTTGCGCTTTTGCATAGAATGCATAGTAGCGAGAGCATATGCGAAATGCAATCAAGGGATGGCAAAGGTCAGTGATTTCTGATTCGCAACAGCCGGTCGCCGTCAGGACGCCGCAGTAAAGCTACGGGTATACTCCTCGGCCCAATTGCCAGCGCCGCATGAAAATAATCCGCGCAGGGCGCAGTGCCATGTTCAAGAACCGACTGTTTCGGATGCCTGCTATCAGGTATCCGGATCACAACAAGGCGCAGCCAGTGCCCCTGGCCGTGTCCAGGACAATTGAACCGCTCAACGAAAACAGGGAGGGTCCGGTGATACCCCATAGCGAAAGTCGTGTGACGACAACATCCAGTCGCTTGATCGAAGGTGCGGTGTACTTCGCATTGCTGGTCATCAGCGTCGCCATCTTCGAACCGCTGATCAGCAAGCTATCCGCCATTGGTGGTGACTATGTCGCCCACCTGAAATGGGCGAGCGAAATCGAAGAGCACGGCAAGCTCATACTTCCGCACCCGCTTTATCACGTTCTGGTCATCGTTGCGAAGAAGTTGCTGGCCATCGACTACATCGCGGCTTCAACTGTGGTGATCCTCCTGGCCATTTCGTTGCTGGCCATCCTCAGCTACCGTGTTCTAGCGCCCCGCACATCGTTGCCCGTTGCCTTTGTGTTCTCTGTCTGCCTGCTCCTGGTGACACCGCTGCAGGCGTTCTTTTTCGTCGATAACCACTTGTACTTCGGCTACATCGGCATCACGGTCTACCACAGCCCCACCATGCTGCTGCTCAAACCGTTGTCATTGATCGTGTTCTGCTATGCCCTGAAGACAGTGGACCGCCCCGCAGGAGATCCACTGCCCAGTGCCCTCGCGTTTGCTGCTGCGATTTTCGTCTGCGGTATTTCCAAACCGAACTTCCTGCTGATCGTCCTGCCGGCGTTCGTGCTGTTCCTGATGATCACCCAGCAACTGCATTCCACCCTGAAACGCCCGTACATCTACGGGGCCTTTTTCCTCCCTGTCCTACTGGTGCTCAGCCTTCAGTTCTTCCACACCTACTTTTACCAAGGGCTTTCCACCGGGACGGGCAATGAAGAAAGCCACGTGCTGTTCCTGCCATTCGAAACATTCTCCCACTACTCGAATTTCCTGACTGGCAAGCTGTTCCTGTCGATTGCCTTCCCGCTGCTTGTGCTGCTCTCCTATCCCAAGGCGAGCACACAGAATAAGGCCTTCGTGCTGGCGTTCCTGTGCCTGCTGATGGGCATGATCCTCACCTACTTCTTCGCCGAAAGTGGCTATCGAATGTATGCCGGCAACTTCTGGTGGAGCGGGCAGATCGGCCTGTACCTGGCATTCCTGTTCTCGCTGGCGTTCCTGCTCGGTGATCGCAAGTCCCTGACCCGCACCGTGTTCGATAAGATAAAGTACGGCCTCTGCCTCAGCGTGTTCTTCGCACACACGGCTTGCGGCGTGTTCTATTACCGTCAAGAACTTCTGTTTGGCTACATGCAGTACTGGTAACAGTCAATTCAACGCTCAACAAGAAAGTCACGGAATACGATGCCACTACAGACTGCAGATCCTCTATTGTCGGTTGTCATACCGGTCTACAAGGCTGAGCAATCTCTCGACGAATTGTACCGACGCCTGAAAGCCTCGCTGGAGACGATTTCTCTTGATTTCGAGATTCTGCTGGTCGAGGACTGTGGGGGTGATCGCTCATGGGAGATCATCGAACGGCTCGCCGCAAGTGATCCCCGTGTCCGGGGTATCCAGTTAAGCCGCAATTTCGGACAACACTACGGTATCACCGCAGGCCTGGACAGCTGTCGCGGTCAGTGGGTCGTCGTCATGGACTGTGATCTGCAGGATCGGCCCGAGGAAATCCCGCGCCTTTATGCCAAGGCCCAGGAAGGCTTCGACATTGTCCTAGCGCTGCGCGGCAAACGCCGTGACGCGCCACTCAAGCGGCTCACGTCGTGGCTGTTCTACAAGATGTTCAGTTACCTGGCCGACTTTGACTACGATGGCGACAGTGGCAACTTTCGGATCATCTCCCGCAAGGTGGTCGACAACCTCTGCCAGATGCGTGAGCAACTGCGCTTTTTTGGTGCCCTGGTCCACTGGATGGGGTTCAACACCACCGGTATTGCGGTCGAGCACGCCGAGCGCCCACATGGCGAGAGCACCTATACCTTCTCGAAACTCTGGGATCTGGCGATGGAAACCATCATCGCCTATTCCGACAAGCCTCTGCGGTTAGCGGTCAAGCTCGGTTTTTCCATGGCATTGCTGTCTTTCCTGTATGGCGCCTACCTGCTCACCACCACGTTACTGCACGGTGCGGTCGTACCTGGCTGGACCAGCCTGATGGTGTCGCTGTTCTTCATTGGCGGGGTGATCATCTCCATTCAGGGTGTTGTCGGCATCTATATCGGCAAGACGTTCGACGAAACCAAGAAGCGGCCGCTGTACATCGTCAGACAAAAGACCTTCTGAGGTGCTGACGTTGAGATCCCCAAGCGCCACCACCCTTGCCCAATTCATTCGTTACGGCATTGTTGGCGTAACGAGCAATGGCCTGGTCTATCTTGGCTACCTGCTCCTCGTCTACGCAGACGTCGGCAAGAAACTCTCGATGACACTCATGTACCTCATCGGCGTAGTCTTCGGCTTCATCGCCAACCATCAATGGACTTTCATGCAAGTCAAGCAACGTGGCGCAATGCTTCGTTATGTGCAAATGCATATCATCGGCTACTTGCTGAATTTTTTGTTATTGCTCATTTTCTCCGACCTACTTGGTTACCCCCATCAGGCCGTGCAGGCAGTCGCCATCCTGGTCGTCGCGCTTTATGGTTTCCTGGCCTGCAAGTATTTCGTATTTCGTGGTGACTCGAAATGAAAACCGGTTTCCGCAAAGACTTCTATCAGGAATTGGCGAGCCTGGAGGGCAAGAACTTCTGGTTTCGCGCTAGAAACAAAATCATCATCTGGGCACTGAAAAAGTACATGCCGCAGCTGACCTCATTTCATGAGATCGGCTGCGGCACAGGGTTCGTCATATCTGCCGTGGCCCGTGCATTCCCTGAAGCACACCTCTCGGGCAGCGAGTACTTCAATGAAGGCCTGGTTTACGCGCGGCAGCGGCTTCCCGATGTCGAGTTCCAACAAATGGATGCCAGGCAAATCAATTTCGCGTCAGCACCGGATGTCATCGGCGCTTTCGATGTGCTTGAGCATATCGAAGAGGATGAGCAGGTTCTGGATCAGATGGCCAGGGCCCTGGCGCCAAACGGCATGTTGTTCATCACCGTTCCGCAACATCGCTGGCTGTGGAGCTCCGTGGATGTACATGCCTGTCATGTCAGGCGATATGAGGCCAGTGAACTGCATGGCAAGATGGTCCGGGCTGGATTGGAAGTCGTTCGAAGCACCTCGTTTGTCAGCACCTTGCTGCCAGCGATGTACCTGTCCCGTCTGATGAAAAAGCACTCAGACGACGCAAAGCCCGACGAAATGGCCGAACTGCGCATCCACCCTGCGTTGAACGGGATCTTTGAGTGGGCATTGAACCTTGAACTGGCAATGATTCGACGGGGGCTGAACCTGCCCCTGGGAGGATCACGGCTGGTTGTCGCACGAAAGCTGCCAACCGCGATGAACTGATGCCTCGATTTTCTGACAGAAGGCGACCCGTCGTTCGTGATACCCTCTCGCCAGCCTTTTAGGTGGCACAGCAGGCGTATCACGGTGTTTCAACCGTGGACGTCACCCCAATCCTGCCCCAGTCCTCCAAAGACTTGCCTGCAACTCACTGATGAATAAAGCAATTTCCGATCTCAGCGCACACACCCCGATGATGCAGCAGTACTGGAAGCTGAAAAACCAGCACCCAGACCAGCTGATGTTCTACCGCATGGGCGATTTCTACGAGATCTTCTACGAAGATGCGAAGAAAGCCGCGAAACTGCTGGATATCACCCTGACCGCCCGCGGGCAGTCGGCGGGCCAGTCGATTCCCATGTGCGGGATTCCGTTCCACTCGCTGGAAGGCTACCTGGCCAAGCTGGTCAAGCTCGGCGAGTCGGTGGTCATCTGCGAGCAGATCGGCGACCCGGCCACCAGCAAGGGCCCGGTGGAGCGCCAGGTGGTGCGCATCATCACCCCGGGCACGATCAGCGACGAGGCCTTGCTCGACGAGCGCCGCGACAACCTGATCGCCGCCCTGCTGGGTGACGAGCGCCTGTTCGGCCTGGCGGTGCTGGACATCACCAGCGGCAACTTCAGCGTGCAGGAAATCAAGGGCTGGGAGAACCTGCTGGCCGAGCTCGAACGCATCAACCCGGTGGAACTGCTGATCCCCGACGATTGGCCGCAGGGCCTGCCGGCCGAAAAGCGCCCCGGCGCCCGTCGCCGCGCACCGTGGGACTTCGACCGCGACACGGCGCGCAAGAGCCTCTGCCAGCAGTTCGCCACCCAGGACCTCAAGGGCTTTGGCTGCGACAAGCTGACCCTGGCCATCGGCGCCGCCGGCTGCCTGCTGACCTACGCCAAGGAAACCCAGCGCACCGCCCTGCCCCACCTGCGCAGCCTGCGTCACGAGCGCCTGGACGACACGGTCATCCTCGATGCCGCCAGCCGCCGCAACCTGGAGCTGGACATCAACCTGGCCGGTGGCCGCGACAACACCCTGCAATCGGTCATCGACCGTTGCCAGACCGCCATGGCCAGCCGCCTGCTGACCCGCTGGCTGAACCGTCCGCTGCGCGACCTGAAGGTGCTCAAGGCCCGCCAGGATTCGATCCGCTGCCTGCTCGACGGCTACCGTTTCGAGAAGCTGCAGCCGCAGCTCAAGGAAATCGGCGACATCGAGCGGATCCTCGCGCGGATCGGCCTGCGCAACGCCCGTCCCCGTGACCTGGCGCGCCTGCGCGACGCCCTCGGCGCCCTGCCCGAGCTGCAGAACGCCATGACCGAGCTGGAGGCGCCACACCTGGCGCGCCTGGCCGCGATCACCGGCACCTATCCGGAGCTGGCCGGCCTGCTGGAGCGGGCGATCATCGACAACCCACCGGCGGTGATCCGCGACGGTGGCGTGCTCAAGACCGGCTACGACAGCGAACTGGACGAGCTGCTGGCGATCAGCGAGAACGCCGGCCAGTTCCTCATCGACCTCGAAGCCCGCGAGAAGGCCCGCACGGGCCTGGCCAACCTCAAGGTTGGCTACAACCGCGTGCACGGCTACTTCATCGAACTGCCGACCAAGCAGGCCGAGCAGGCACCCGCCGACTACATCCGGCGGCAGACGCTCAAGGGCGCCGAACGCTTCATCACCCCCGAGCTCAAGACCTTCGAGGACAAGGCACTGTCGGCCAAGAGCCGCGCCCTGGCCCGCGAGAAGATGCTCTACGATGCCTTGCTCGAAACCCTGATCGAACACCTGGCGCCGCTGCAGGACAGCGCCGCCGCCCTGGCCGAACTGGATGTGCTGAGCAACCTGGCCGAGCGCGCCCTGAACCTGGACCTGAACTGCCCAAGCTTCGTCGAGGAGCCGTGCCTGCGCATCGAGCAGGGCCGTCACCCGGTGGTCGAGCAGGTGCTGACCACGCCATTCGTGGCCAACGACCTGGGCCTGGACAACAGCACGCGCATGCTGATCATCACCGGCCCGAACATGGGCGGTAAGTCCACCTACATGCGCCAGACCGCGCTGATCGTGCTGATGGCCCATATCGGCAGCTTCGTCCCGGCAGCCGCCTGCGAACTGTCGCCGGTCGACCGCATCTTCACCCGTATCGGCTCCAGCGACGACCTGGCCGGCGGGCGTTCGACCTTCATGGTCGAGATGAGCGAGACCGCCAATATCCTGCACAACGCCACCGACCGCAGCCTGGTGCTGATGGACGAAGTCGGCCGCGGCACCAGTACCTTCGATGGCCTGTCGCTGGCCTGGGCCGCCGCCGAGCGCCTGGCCCAGTTGCGCGCCTACACGCTGTTCGCCACCCACTACTTCGAACTGACCGTGCTGCCGGACAGCGAACCGCTAGTGGCCAACGTGCACCTGAACGCCACCGAACACAACGAACGCATCGTGTTCCTGCACCACGTCCTGCCGGGCCCGGCGAGCCAGAGCTACGGCCTGGCCGTGGCGCAGTTGGCGGGCGTGCCGGCGGCGGTGATCCAACGCGCCCGCGAGCACCTCGGCCGGCTGGAAACCGCCAGCCTGCCCCACGAGGCGCCGGTCACGCCAGCCCGCGACAACATGCCTCACGTGCCGCACCAGAGCGACCTGTTCGCCAGCCTGCCACACCCAGCCATCGAGAAGCTGGGCAAGCTGGACCTGGACGACATGACGCCGCGCCAAGCTATCGAAATGCTATATCAACTGAAAAACCTGTTATAACGGCCCACCGCGCAAGCTGGTAGAATCCGGCGCGGTTTGCGAGCACTGCAGGTTATTAGCCTGGCCTGCAGCCAGCACCGTGAACCGCGCTGCCCTGGTAAGGAAGGGCAAGCTGCCGTCGCCTGAGGAGAGAATTAGAAATGACCTTCGTCGTCACCGACAACTGCATCAAATGCAAGTACACCGACTGCGTGGAAGTCTGTCCGGTGGACTGCTTCTACGAAGGCCCGAACTTCCTGGTGATTCACCCGGACGAGTGCATCGACTGTGCGCTGTGCGAGCCGGAGTGCCCGGCCCAGGCGATTTTCTCGGAAGACGAAGTGCCGTCCGGCATGGAGAACTTCATCGAGCTGAACGCCGAGCTGGCGGAGATCTGGCCGAACATCACCGAGAAGAAAGACGCCCTGCCGGACGCCGAAGAGTGGGATGGCAAGACGGGCAAGATTGCCGACCTGGAGCGCTGATAGCGCCCAGTTGCGAAAAAGGCCCGAAAGGGCCTTTTTTCATTTCCGACGGGCAAAAAAAAGGGGCGGTTTGACCCGCCCACATTTTTTCCGTAGTCCCTGTATGTCCCAATCATCATCCTGATGAATCGCGTCCCGCGATGTCCCTGGCCGTCATCCTTGAAGGCCTGTGTCTGTCCCTTGACACAGTTCGAATACTAGCGATTCCTCGGTAGGGAACAAGCGGCGAATATCTCAGGATGATTCAGGTGACACATCTTTTGATATTTATAAAAGTCATAAATATCAGTTAGTTAGAAAAAGTACGCCGTTGGAAACGACATTGATTTACTGATCCCTACAGCGATCGCTTACATGACGAGTGAGCAAATGCTTACACGCGATGCTACGAGGGTGGAGAAATAAATACTTCGCAGGGGAGCAGGCTATGGGGTTGGTATTGAGGACGCCTTCGCGGGGCAAGCCCGCTCCTACAGGTTTCGCGTCCAGCCCCCAAAAGCAGCGTGGGAGCGGGCTTGCCCCGCGATGGCGTCAGATCAGCCAATCTAAAACGCAAACGCCCCGAACAAGTCGGGGCGTTCGCCTAAGCACGTCAGTGACTACTGGAACAGCGACTCGCTGGACAGGCCATTCTTCTCAAGGATCTCGCGCAGACGCTTGAGGCCTTCGACCTGGATCTGCCGCACGCGCTCGCGGGTCAGGCCGATCTCCAGGCCGACATCCTCGAGGGTGCTGCTTTCATGCCCACGCAGGCCGAAACGCCGCACCACCACCTCGCGCTGCTTGTCGGTCAGCTCGCCCAGCCACTGGTCGATGCTCTGCGACAGGTCGTCGTCCTGCAGCAGTTCGCACGGATCGGTGGGGCGATCGTCGGTGAGCGTGTCGAGCAGCGTCTTGTCCGAGTCAGGGCCGAGCGAGACATCCACCGAGGACACCCGCTCGTTCAGGCCGAGCATGCGCTTGACCTCGGCCACCGGTTTCTCCAGCAGGCTGGCGATTTCTTCCGGCGACGGCTCGTGGTCGAGTTTCTGCGTCAGCTCGCGGGCAGCGCGCAAGTAGACGTTGAGCTCCTTGACCACGTGGATGGGCAGGCGGATGGTGCGGGTCTGGTTCATGATCGCCCGTTCGATGGTCTGGCGGATCCACCAGGTCGCGTAGGTCGAGAAGCGGAAGCCCCGCTCGGGGTCGAATTTCTCCACCGCACGGATCAGTCCCAGGTTGCCTTCCTCGATCAGGTCGAGCAACGACAAGCCACGATTGACGTAACGGCGGGCGATCTTGACCACCAGGCGCAGGTTGCTTTCGATCATGCGCTTGCGACCGGCCGGGTCGCCTTTTTGCGACAGGCGCGCGAAATGCACTTCTTCCTCTGGCGAAAGCAGGGGCGAGAAGCCGATTTCATTCAGATACAGTTGAGTAGCATCAAGTGCGCGACTGTAGTCGATGTACTTGTGCTGCTTGAGCGATGCGCCCTGTTTCGACTTGGTCCGAACCGAAGGTACAGCAGGTTCGTCTGACACCACATCCGTTTCCAAAACGATGCCCGTCTCCATGAGAAGGAGGTCATCGTCGATGTCAAACTCCGGCACTTCTTTACTGAGAGCCATTGTTATAGTCCTTTGCTGAGTTCGAACTCAGACTCGAGCGTCACCCTTCCATGGCAGCGCTGGAGCCTGTCCCCTCTACATCCAAGGAACAGGCCGGGACAATGATCAACGGCGTGGCAGGAACTGGAGCGGATCGACGGGTTTGCCCTGGCGGCGAATCTCGAAATGCAGCTTCACCCGATCAGTGCCCGTGGACCCCATTTCTGCGATCGTCTGCCCTGCCTTGACCTGCTGCCCCTCCCGAACCAAAAGCCTGCGGTTGTGACCGTAGGCACTGACGTAGGTATCGCTGTGTTTGATGATGATGAGCTCGCCATAGCCCCTCAAGCCACTGCCGGCGTAGACCACCGCTCCATCAGACGCAGCAAAAACAGGCTGTCCCAAATCACCGGCGATATCAATGCCTTTATTCAAACTACCGTTTGAAGCGAATTTACCAATCAGCACGCCGCTCGCCGGCCACGTCCAACCGCCGACGGCGCGCTCTGCGGCGGGCACCTGGGCAACCGTTTGCGAGGTGGTGGAAGAGGCAGTAGTGGCACTTTTGCCATTACTGGTCGTCGGCGCGGTGCTGCCGACCGGTCGGCGGATGACGGTGGTCTTGCTCGACGAAGAAGGGCTGCTGACAACCGTGGTGCTGCCCCCCGCGCCGCTGCTGAAACGAATCGGCTGGCCCGGACGGATGGTGTAGGGGGCGGGAATGTTGTTGCGCGCCGCCAGCTCCTTGTAGTCCCAGCCATAGCGGAAGGCGATGGAGAACAGCGTGTCGCCGGGCTTGACGATGTACTGCCCCGAGGTGACGGTCGGGCGCTTGGGCGCGGCGTTGTTGCGGTCGACCACGCGGGCGCCGTTGGAGCTGGTGCTGGAACAGCCAGCCAACAGGGTCCCCATGGCCAGCGCAATCACCAGAAGCTTCAATACCGACCGTTCCTTGCGCTGCCGCATGCCTGTGTGACCCACCCGCGCTCCCCTCATGCTGTCAAAAATGACGATACGAAATGCAATATTGTTTCAATTATAACCGAGCCACCCACCTTGGGGTGACTCGCTGTTGGCCTGATCGGTGTACGAAAAACGCCACGCCAGATAGACAGGGGCCAGGCGCAAGAATTCGTCGCCGGCGCAAATATTCCGTTGCGCAGGTCAGGCCAGCGGGCCGTTGAGCAGGGGTACGAAGCGTACGGCCCCGAGTACCCGGCGCGAGAAGCCATGTTCTTCGCGCACGATCAGCATCAGCTGCTGGGTCTCCCCCGCCGGCCCGACCGGGATCACCATGCGCCCGCCCGGCGCCAGCTGGTCGAGCAGTGCCTGGGGCACTTCCGGGGCGACCGCGGTAACGATGATGCCGTTGTACGGCGCCAGCGCCGGCCAGCCTTCGCAGCCGTCGCCCCAGCGGAACACCACGTTGCGCAGGTTGAGCTCGACCAGGCGCTCCTTGGCCCGGTCCTGCAGGACCTTGATCCGCTCCACCGAGAACACCCGCTCCACCAGCTGGGCCAGGATCGCGGTCTGGTAGCCAGAACCGGTGCCGATCTCCAGCACCTTGTCCAGGGGCCCGGCCTCCAGAAGCAGCTCGCTCATGTGCGCGACCATGAACGGCTGGGAGATCGTCTGGTTGTGGCCGATCGGCAGCGCCGTGTCCTCGTAGGCTCGATGGGCCAGGGCTTCATCGACAAACAGGTGGCGCGGGGTGCGGCGAATGGCCTCGAGTACCTTGGCGTTCGACACGCCTTCTTCGTAGAGGCGCTGGATCAGCCGCTCCCGGGTACGCTGGGAGGTCATGCCGATGCCGCGACGCTGCAGATCGTCCTGTTCGCGCATCAGAGCACGCCCTCCAGCCAGCCATCGAGGCGCTCGAAGGCATCGTTGAAGGTACGGTCCAGCTGCAACGGCGTGATCGACACGTAGCCTTGCATCACCGCATGGAAATCGGTACCCGGCCCGCCATCCTCGGCATCGCCGGCCACGGCGATCCAGTAACCTTCCTTGCCCCGCGGGTTGACCACCTTGGTCGGCGCCGCGGCACGCGCCCGGTGCCCCAGGCGGGTAAGCTGGATGCCGCGGATGTGCTCCAGCGGCAGGTTGGGGATGTTGACGTTGAGCACGGTGCGCGGCGGCAGTTCCAGGCGCGACTGCGCCTCGACCAGGCGCCGGGCGATATAGGCGGCGGTCGGCAGGTTATCGGGCAGACGCGAAAGCAGCGAGAAGGCCAGCGAGGTGCCGCCGAGGAAACGCCCTTCCAGCGCGGCGGCGACCGTGCCGGAATACAGCACGTCATCCCCCAGGTTGGCACCCAGGTTGATGCCGGACACCACCATGTCGGGGGTTTCCGGCAGCAGGCCGTTGAGCCCCAGGTGCACGCAGTCGGTGGGCGTGCCGTTGAGGCTGATGAAGCCGTTGGCCAGGGTCTGCGGGTGCAGCGGCCGGTCGAGCGTCAGCGAACTGCTGGCGCCGCTCTTGTCTTGATCCGGGGCAATCACCACGCACTCGGCGTAATCCGCCAGCGCTTCATGCAGCGCGGCGATGCCGGGTGCGGTAACACCGTCGTCATTCGAAATCAGAATACGCATGGGCTGTCCGTCTGCCCTGCCGGCACCAGATCGACGAGTTCGCGCACCACCACGGTGGCGAAGCATCCGGCCGGAAGGACGAATTCCAGTTGCAGGATATCAGGCTCGGGATAATGCCACGACAGACGCCCAATAGGGAGCCGCAGGATGCGCCGTTCGTGATCCATGCCCGCTCGCGCCAGCCATTGGCACAACGCCGGATGGCGGGCGGCAACTTCGCTCTCGAGCGCCTGGGTCGCGCCAGCGCAAGGCGATTGCCCCTCGCCCCACAGCGGGCCGGTGGGATGCAGGTCGAGAATGGCCAGGCGCGGATCGCTGCACTCGGCCTCCCCTGCCGGGAAGAAACTGCGGCTGTCGGTGAACGCCAGCAGGTCGCCGACCTGGGCGCGCTGCCAGCTGCCGTCTGCCACCCGGGCGGCCAGCACCTGGTTGAACAGGTAGCTGCGCCCGGCCGACAACAACCGCGAGCGCACGTTACGCTGCTCGGGCAATGCCTGGCGTGCGGCCCAGCCCTGGGCATCATGCACGTTGCCACCGCCATGGCCGAAACGCTGGCTGCCGAAGTAATTGGGCACGCCCTGCAGCTTGAGTTGCTCCAGGCGGGCATCGAGGGCCGGGCGGTCGGCCTGCAGCGCGGTCAGGCGCAAGGTGAAGCCATTGGCCGAGTGCGCGCCACGCTGCAGCTTGCGCTGGTGGCGCACCTGCTTGAGCACCCGCAGGGTGTCGTCCTCGGCGCGGGACAGGTCGGGGTCGGCCTTGCCCGGCAGGTGCAGGCTGAACCACTGGCGGGTCAGGGCCTGGCGGTCCTTGAGGCCGGCATAGCTGATGGCGCGCACCGGCACGCCGGCGGCGCGGGCCAGGCGGCGGGCCGCCTCCTCGGTGTTGAGGTCGCGCTTCTCGACCCACAGCCACAGGTGCTCGCCCTGGCCGGACAGCGGGATATCAAGGACTTCATCGACCTGGAAGTCTTCGGCCACCGCCTTGAGCACTGCAGTGCCCAATGCATCGCCCGAGGCCCGTGGGCCCAGCAGTTCCAGTTCGGTCATGCTGGCAGCAGCAGGGCGACCGCGTGCACGGCGATGCCCTCCTCGCGACCGGTGAAGCCCAGCTTTTCTTCGGTGGTGGCCTTGACGTTGACCTGGTCGAGTTCGACCTGCAGGTCTGCGGCGATCTGCTGGCGCATGATTTCGATATGCGGGGCCATCTTCGGCGCCTGGGCGACGATGGTGGCGTCGACGTTGCCGACCTTCCAGCCCTTGTCGCGCACGACGGTAACCACGTGGCGCAACAGGACGCGGCTGTCGGCGCCCTTGAACTGCGGGTCGGTGTCGGGGAAATGCTTGCCGATGTCGCCCAGCGCCGCAGCGCCAAGCAGGGCATCGCTCAGGGCGTGCAGCAGCACGTCGCCGTCGGAGTGGGCCAGCAGGCCGAACTTGTGGGGGATACGCACCCCGCCCAAGGTAATGAAATCACCGTCGCAGAAACGGTGGACATCGTAGCCGTGGCCAATACGCATAGAAAAACGCCCTGATTGAGTCAGGGCGTGATTCTACCTGCTTTCATGCAGTATTGGGCGGCGCTGTAGGAGCGGCCTTGTGCCGCGAAAGGGCTGCGCAGCAGCCCCGGCGGGACTGGCGGTGACGCTGACATCCTGGGGCCGCTTCGCGGCCCTTTCGCGGCACAAGGCCGCGCCTACAGACGAAAAGCCATCGACCTTTAAACCCTGCCCAACGCCACCGCATGATGACGCAGGTGTTCATCAATGAAGCTGGCGATGAAGTAGTAGCTATGGTCATAGCCCGGCTGCAGGCGCAGGGTCAGCGCATGGCCGCCCTTGCGCGCTGCCTGCTCCAGCGCCTGCGGCTTGAGCTGCTTGTCGAGGAAGTCATCGCGATCGCCCTGGTCCACCAGCAACGGCGGGCACTGCCCGGGCTCAGCCAGCAGCACGCTGGCGTCCCACTCGCGCCAGCGCGCACGGTCCTCGCCCAGGTAGCGGGAAAACGCCTTCTCGCCCCAGGGGCAATCCATCGGATTGCTGATCGGCGAGAACGCCGACACCGAACGATAGCGCCCGGGGTTGCGCAGGGCGCAGACCAGCGCTCCGTGCCCGCCCATGGAATGACCGCTGATGCTGCGCTGGTCGGACGCCGGGAAGTGCGCCTCGATCAGGGCCGGCAACTCCTCCACCACGTAGTCGTGCATCCGGTAATGCTGGGCCCAGGGCTGCTGGGTGGCGTTGAGGTAGAACCCCGCGCCCAGACCGAAGTCCCAGGCGCCATCCGGATCACCCGGCACCTGCTCGCCACGCGGGCTGGTGTCCGGGGCGACGATGATCAGCCCGAGCTCGGCGGCCAGGCGCTGGGCGCCGGCCTTCTGCATGAAGTTCTCGTCGGTGCAGGTCAGGCCGCTGAGCCAGTACAGCACCGGCAGCTTCTCGCCCTGCTCGGCCTGGGGCGGCAGGTAGACGGCGAACACCATGTCGCAGCCGAGCACCTTGGAAGTGTGCCGGTAACGCTTGTGCCAGCCGCCGAAGCTCTTCTGGCAGGAGAGGTTTTCCAGGGTCATGGCGGGGCCCTCAGAAGTGGATCACGCTGCGGATGCTCTTGCCTTCGTGCATCAGGTCGAAGGCCTTGTTGATGTCCTCCAGGCCCATGGTGTGGGTGATGAAGGTGTCCAACGGGATCTCGCCCTTCTCGGCCATCTCGACGTAGCTCGGCAGCTCGCTGCGACCCCGCACGCCGCCGAAGGCCGAACCGCGCCAGACGCGACCGGTGACCAGCTGGAACGGACGGGTGGCGATTTCCTGGCCAGCACCGGCCACGCCGATGATCACCGACTCGCCCCAGCCCTTGTGACAGCACTCCAGCGCCGCGCGCATCAGTTGCACGTTGCCGATGCACTCGAAGGAGAAATCGACCCCGCCGTCGGTGAGGTCGACGATTACTTCCTGGATCGGGCGGTCGTAGTCTTTCGGGTTGATGCAGTCGGTAGCGCCCAGCTGGCGGGCGATCTCGAACTTGGCCGGATTGATGTCGATGGCGATGATGCGCGAAGCCTTGGCCTTGACCGCGCCGATCACTGCCGACAGGCCGATGCCGCCAAGGCCGAAGATGGCCACGGTGTCACCCGGCTTGACCTTGGCGGTGTTGAGTACCGCGCCGATGCCGGTGGTCACGCCGCAACCGAGCAGGCAGACCTTCTCCAGCGGAGCTTCCTTCTGGATCTTGGCCACGGAGATTTCCGGTAGCACGGTGTACTCGGAGAAGGTCGAGGTGCCCATGTAGTGGAACAGCTGCTGGCCCTTGTAGCTGAAGCGGGTAGTGCCGTCGGGCATCAGGCCCTTGCCCTGGGTGGCGCGGATGGCCTGGCACAGGTTGGTCTTGCCCGACAGGCAGAATTTGCACTGGCCGCATTCGGGGGTGTACAGCGGGATCACATGGTCACCGACCGCCACCGAGGTAACGCCCTCGCCCACCGCCTCGACGATCGCCCCGCCTTCGTGGCCGAGGATCGACGGGAAGATACCTTCCGGGTCGGCGCCGGACAGGGTGTAGGCGTCGGTATGGCAGACACCCGAGGCGACGACGCGCAGCAGCACTTCGCCGGCCTTGGGCATGGCCACGTCCACTTCGACGATTTCCAGGGGTTTCTTGGCCTCGAAGGCGACGGCAGCGCGGGACTTGATCATCAAAGGTCTCCAGAAGGATGTCGGTTACTGGCGGTCAGTGTAATTCACCGCCTTTTGATGAATAATCCAGCCATTCACAAAACATTATTGCTATGCAGGGATAATCCATGAGCAGTCGCTGGGAGGGCATCGACGAGTTCGTCGCGGTGGCCGAATCGGGCCAGTTCACCGCCGCCGCCGAACGCCTGGGGGTGTCGTCCTCGCACATCAGCCGGCAGATCGCCCGCCTGGAAGAACGCCTGCAGACTCGCCTGTTGTATCGCAGCACCCGACGGGTGACCCTGAGCGAAGCCGGGCAGACCTTTCTCCAGCACTGCCAGCGCCTGCAGGATGGCCGCGAGGAGGCGCTGCGCGCCATGGGCGACCTGGCCAGCGAGCCCAAGGGCCTGCTGCGCATGACCTGCGCGGTGGCCTATGGCGAACGCTTCATCGTGCCGCTGGTGACGCGCTTCATGGCGCAGTATCCGCAGTTGCGGGTCGAAGTGGAGCTGAGCAACCGTACCCTCGACCTGCTGCACGAAGGCATGGACCTGGCGATTCGCCTGGGGCGCTTGCAGGATTCGCGGCTGGTGGCCACGCGCCTGGCACCAAGGCGCATGTACCTGTGCGCGTCGCCGGCCTACCTGGAGCGCTATGGGCGGCCGCACAGCCTGTCGGAGCTGGCGCGGCACAACTGCCTGGTGGGTAGTTCGGACCTGTGGGCACTGCAGCAGGAGGGTCGCGAGATCACCCAGCGGGTGCAGGGCAACTGGCGCTGCAACAGCGGCCAGGCGGTGCTGGACGCGGCGCTGCAGGGGATGGGGCTGTGCCAGTTGCCGGACTATTACGTGCTCGAGCATTTTCACAGCGGGGCGCTGGTGTCGTTGCTGGAGGGGCATCAGCCGCCGAATACGGCAGTGTGGGCGTTGTATCCGCAGCAGCGGCATCTGTCGCCGAAGGTGAGGCGATTGGTGGACTATCTCAAGGAAGGGTTGGCACAGTTGCCAGAATATAGCAGCACTCCCCTGTAGGAGCGGACTTGCCCCGCAAAGCAGGCGCCGCGTCGCATGGCACCGGCTTTGCCGGTGTTCGCGGGACAAGCCCGCTCCTACAGGGACAGTGCCAGGTCGGCGCTCAGCGGCGCCCGGCCCAGCGCTGGCGCAGCCACTCCAAGTCCTCTGGCCGGGTCACCTTGATGTTGTCGCTGCGCCCTTCGACCAGGCGCGGCGCATAACCGGCCCATTCGATGGCGGACGACTCGTCGGTGACCGCCACATCGGACACCAGGCACTCGGCCAGCGCCCGGTGCAGCATGCCAAGGCGGAACATCTGCGGGGTATAGGCCTGCCAGACGGTGCTGCGATCAACCGTGGCCGCCACCCGGCCCTCGCCGTCGGCACGCTTGAGCGTGTCCCGGGCGGGTACGGCGAGCAATCCGCCGACGGGATCTTCAGCCAGGGCTGACAGCAACTTGTCCAGATCGCTACGTGCCAGGTTCGGCCGCGCGGCGTCGTGCACCAGCACCCAGTCGTCATCCGCCGCGCCCTGGGCATGCAGCAGCAACAGCGCGTTGAGCACCGAGTCGGCGCGCTCGCTACCGCCCGGGGCGCGCTGGATGCGCGGATCGCTGGCGCAACGCAGGCCGGGCCAGTAGGGGTCTTGTTCGGCAATGCTGACCACCAGGCCCTTGAGCATGGGATGGTCGAGGAAACAGTCGAGGCTGTGCTCGAGAATCGTCTGCCCGCCCAGTTGCAAGTACTGCTTGGGACGGTCGGCAGCCATGCGGGCACCAACGCCCGCGGCGGGAATCACGGCCCAGAAGGCCGGCAGTTCGTTTGTCATTTCTGCGGCAGCTGGTAGAGGGTTTCGCCCTCCTTGACCATCCCCAGCTCATGACGAGCCCGTTCTTCCACGGTCTCCATACCTTTCTTCAACTCCAGGACCTCGGCATCGAGCACACGATTGCGCTCCAGCAGGCGTTCGTTTTCCGCATGCTGGTCGGCGATCTGCTGTTTGAGTTCGGTCACTTGCGCCAGGCTGCCATTACCTACCCAAAGGCGATATTGCAGGCCGCCGAGCAGCAGGAGCAGGACGAGGAACAACCAATAGGGACTGCGCATGAAGATATCCAGGGTAAAAAAGGCCGCCGCAGCGAGCTTCCGATAGCACGAAGCCTGGCCGAGGCCAGGCTTCGTCGACAGAAACCCGTGGAGACAACCGAACGATCAGTACGAACGTTCAGCCGGCCCCGGCTGCTGCCTTTTTACCATCTCTTGCTCAGCCGCGAAACTCGGCACGACCGCGATATACGGCCTTGGCGCCCAGTTGCTCCTCGATGCGCAGCAGTTGGTTGTACTTGCTGACGCGGTCGGAACGGCACAGCGAACCGGTCTTGATCTGGCCGGCAGCAGTACCCACGGCCAGATCGGCGATGGTCGAGTCCTCGGTTTCACCGGAACGGTGCGAGATCACCGCGGTGTAGCCGGCGGCCTTGGCCATCTGGATGGCTTCCAGGGTCTCGGTCAGCGAACCGATCTGGTTGAACTTGATCAGGATCGAGTTGCCGATGCCTTTCTCGATGCCTTCCTTGAGGATCTTGGTGTTGGTCACGAACAGGTCGTCGCCGACCAGCTGGACCTTCTCGCCGATCTTGTCGGTCAGGATCTTCCAGCCGGCCCAGTCGGACTCGTCCAGGCCGTCTTCGATCGAGATGATCGGGAAGCGCTCGGTCAGGCCCTTCAGGTAGTCGGCGAAGCCTTCGGCGTCGAACGACTTGCCTTCGCCGGACAGGTTGTACTTGCCGTCTTCATAGAACTCGGAAGCCGCGCAGTCCAGGGCCAGGGTCACGTCGGTGCCCAGCTTGTAGCCGGCCTTCTCGACGGCTTCGGCAATGGCTGCCAGGGCGTCTTCGTTGGAAGCCAGGTTCGGCGCGAAGCCACCTTCGTCACCGACGGCGGTGTTGAGGCCACGGGCCTTCAGCACGGCCTTGAGGTGGTGGAAGATCTCGGTGCCCATGCGCAGGCCGTCGGAGAAGGTCTTGGCACCAACCGGCTGCACCATGAACTCCTGGATGTCGACGTTGTTGTCGGCGTGCTCGCCGCCGTTGATGATGTTCATCATCGGCACCGGCATGGAGTACTGGCCCGGGGTACCATTGAGGTTGGCGATGTGCGCGTACAGCGGCAGGTCCAGGTCCTGGGCGGCGGCCTTGGCGGCGGCCAGGGACACGGCGAGGATGGCGTTGGCGCCCAGCTTGGCCTTGTTCTCGGTACCGTCCAGCTCGATCATGGCACGGTCCAGGGCTTTCTGGTCGGCCGGGTCCTTGCCCAGCAGCAGGTCGCGGATCGGGCCGTTGATGTTGCCGACGGCCTTCAGCACGCCCTTGCCCAGGTAACGGCTCTTGTCGCCATCACGCAGCTCCAGCGCTTCGCGCGAGCCAGTGGAAGCACCCGACGGCGCGCAGGCGCTACCGATGATGCCGTTGTCGAGCAGTACATCGGCTTCCACGGTGGGGTTGCCACGCGAATCGAGAACTTCACGACCTTTGATGTCGACGATCTTTGCCATTGTTGTAAGCACTCCAGAATTGACGAAAACAACGCAGCTTTTGGGAATTCTTGCCGTTCACCAGGCGACATGGCACGGGCAGGCCTGGCGAAGGGAGCCCCTGACCGAAAGGTCAGGGGTGGAACGGGCGGTACTTTACCCGAGAAACGAGCTTTACGCGGTTTCTACCGTCGGAAAACTTTTCACCAGGTCGTCCAGTTGCTTGAGCTGGGCCAGGAACGGCTCCAGCTTGTCCAGGCGCAGGGCACACGGACCGTCACACTTGGCGTTGTCCGGATCCGGGTGGGCCTCGAGGAACAGGCCCGCCAGGCCCTGGCTCATACCGGCCTTGGCCAGGTCGGTGACCTGGGCGCGACGGCCGCCGGCGGAGTCGGCGCGACCACCCGGGGTCTGCAGCGAGTGGGTCACGTCGAAGAACACCGGGTACTCGAACTCTTTCATGATGCCGAAGCCGAGCATGTCCACGACCAGGTTGTTGTAGCCGAAGCTCGAACCGCGCTCACAGAGGATGAGCTGATCGTTGCCGGCCTCGACGCACTTGGCGAGGATGTGCTTCATCTCGTGGGGCGCCAGGAACTGCGCCTTCTTGATGTTGATCACGGCACCGGTCTTGGCCATCGCCACGACCAGGTCGGTCTGGCGCGACAGGAAGGCCGGCAGCTGGATGATGTCGCACACCTTGGCCACCGGCTCGCACTGGTAGGGCTCGTGCACGTCGGTGATCACCGGCACGTTGAAGGTCTGCTTGATCTCTTCGAAGATCTTCAGGCCTTCTTCCATGCCGGGGCCGCGGTACGAGTTGACCGACGAACGGTTGGCCTTGTCGAAGCTGGCCTTGAACACGTATGGGATGCCGAGCTTCTCGGTCACCCGCACGTACTCCTCGCAGACCTTCAGGGCCAGGTCACGGGACTCCAGGACGTTCATGCCGCCGAACAGGACGAACGGCTTGTCGTTGGCGATCTCGATGTTACCGACGCGAATGATCTTCTGAGTCATGGATCAGGCCTTGTTCTTCTGTGCCAGGGCAGCCTTGACGAAGCCGCTGAACAGCGGGTGGCCGTCACGCGGGGTCGAGGTGAATTCCGGGTGGAACTGGCAGGCGACGAACCATGGGTGCTCCTTGGACTCGACCACTTCGACCAGCGCGCCGTCTTCGGAACGACCGGACACCACCAGGCCGGCATCGACCAGTTGCGGCAGCAGGTTGTTGTTCACTTCATAGCGGTGACGGTGACGCTCGGTGATCACGTCCTTGCCGTAGCAGTCGTGGACCTTGGAGCCAGCCGCCAGCTGGCAGTCCTGCGCGCCCAGGCGCATGGTGCCACCCAGGTCGGAGGCTTCGGTACGGGTCTCGACCGCGCCGGTGGCATCGGCCCACTCGGTGATCAGGCCGACGACCGGGTGGCCGCTGTTGCGGTCGAACTCGGTGGAGTTGGCGTCTTTCCAGCCCATCACGTTACGGGCGAACTCGATCACGGCCACCTGCATGCCCAGGCAGATGCCCAGGTACGGAACCTTGTTCTCACGGGCGTACTGCACCGCGGTGATCTTGCCTTCCACGCCACGCAGGCCGAAACCGCCCGGGACCAGGATGGCATCGGCGCCTTCGAGCAGGCTGGTGCCCTGGTTCTCGATGTCTTCGGAGTCGATGTAGCGCAGGTTGACCTTGGTGCGGTTGGTGATGCCGGCGTGGCTCATCGCTTCGATCAGCGACTTGTACGCATCCAGCAGCTCCATGTACTTGCCGACCATGGCGATGGTCACTTCCTGCTCAGGGTTGAGCTTGGCGTCGACGACCTTGTCCCACTCGGACAGGTCGGCGCTGTTGCACTGCAGGCCGAAGCGCTCGACGACGAAGTCGTCCAGGCCTTGTGCGTGCAGCACACCAGGGATCTTGTAGATGGTGTCGACGTCTTCCAGCGAGATCACCGCACGCTCTTCGACGTTGGTGAACAGCGCGATCTTGCGACGCGACGAGGCATCGACCGGGTGGTCGGAGCGGCAGATCAGCACATCCGGCTGCAGGCCGATGGAGCGCAGCTCCTTCACCGAGTGCTGGGTCGGCTTGGTCTTGGTCTCGCCGGCGGTGGCGATGTACGGGACCAGGGTCAGGTGCATCAGCATGGCGCGCTTGGAGCCCACTTCGACGCGCAGCTGGCGGATCGCCTCGAGGAACGGTTGCGACTCGATGTCACCCACGGTGCCGCCGATTTCGACCAGCGCGACGTCGGCATCGCCGGCGCCCTTGATGATGCGGCGCTTGATCTCGTCGGTGATGTGCGGGATGACCTGGATGGTCGCGCCCAGGTAATCACCACGGCGCTCCTTGCGCAGCACGTGCTCGTAGATACGGCCGGTGGTGAAGTTGTTGTTCTGGGTCATCGTGGTGCGGATGAACCGCTCGTAGTGGCCCAGGTCGAGGTCGGTCTCGGCGCCGTCGTGGGTGACGAATACTTCACCGTGCTGGAACGGGCTCATGGTGCCCGGGTCGACGTTGATGTACGGGTCCAGCTTGAGCATGGTGACTTTGAGCCCCCGCGCTTCCAGGATGGCCGCCAGGGAAGCCGAGGCAATGCCTTTCCCCAATGAAGAAACAACACCGCCCGTGACGAATATGTAGCGCGTCATGAAAAACCCTAGAAGTCTGCGTTAAGGCGGCCAGCGCCGCCGGAGAAAGCGAAGGAAGGCCGAAGCCCCCGATCACCTGCGTCAATCACAGTGCATCTCGAAAAACTGCCGCGTCTGTACAGACCAGGGGTATCCCCGGCATGGAGCTCGCTCGTCATTTTAAGAAATCAGCCCAGCAAAAAACTGCTTGGTAATCGGCAACTCCTGTGTTTTTGCGCAACCCACAGAAGTTGTATCAAGAAGGGAGGGTAGTCTACCGGAATGTACCCTTCAGCTCAAACCTTGCACGTTCGTCGGCGGCTGCCAGTGCAGTTGGCAATCTGCCTGCACCCGCTCGGGCAGGTTGGCCACCGCCAGCAACTGCTCGCCACGATACAGCAGCGGCAGGCGCGGGCGCACGAAGTGCGGGACCTGCAGCTCGTTGAGCAGGCGCTTGAGATCGCGCCGGCCGCGGCCGGGCAGTTGCATGACCTCGCCGCCCTGGCGGTAGCGGATATGCAGGCCTTCACCTGGCAGGCCCGACATCAGGCGAACGCTGCCATTACCCGGCAGGCGCAACGGTTTCCCGCTGTCCAGCCAGGGGTAAACGCCCGACACCGCAGCCAGCCAATCGCCACTCAGCCACCAGATACGTCCATGGCTGCGATGCATTTCGCCGTCGGTCAGACGCCAGACCGGGCAGGCATCGGCCGCCGCGTCGCGCAGGTCGCTCCAGCCGGCCCAGTGGCGGCTGTCGGGCAGGCGGGTGCGCTGGCTGAGCCAGAATTGCATGGCGTTGCGTTGACGCGCCGGGGACAGTGCGGTGAGCGCCTCGAGGCTGAGTGAATCCAAACCCAGCCATGACAGCGGCGCATTGTCGCAGGCGACCGCCAGGTCGCTGGCGGCCAGTTCGTCCAGCAGGCCCAGTGCCTCGCCCAGGTGTTCGGCGCTGCGCGCCAGATTGGCTTCGGCCTGGGGCCAGCGCTGGCGCAGGATTGGGAAGACCTCGCCGCGCAGGAAGTTGCGGGCAAAGGCCGTATCGCTATTGGAAGGGTCGTCGACCCATTCCAACCCGTGTCTGTCGGCGTAGGCCTGCAACTGCTGGCGCGACAGCCCCAGCAGCGGCCGCACCAGGCTGCCCTGGCCCAGCGGACGCTGTTGCGCCATGGCGGCCAGCCCACGCAGGCCAGCGCCGCGCAACAGACGCAACAGCAGGGTTTCGGCCTGGTCATCGCGGTGCTGACCGGTGAACAGTACCTCGCCTGCGCCCAGCCGTTTTTCGAAGGCGCCGTAGCGGGCGTTGCGGGCCGCTTGTTCGAGGCTGGCGCCGGGGGCGACCTGGACAGGAATCACATCGAGTTCGACACCCAAGGCGTCGCACACCGCTCGGCAGTGGTCGGGCCAGGTATCGGCGGCGGCTTGCAGGCCGTGATGGACATGGATGGCGCGCAGGGGGGGCGCTGGATGGTTGCGGGTGTAGTCGGCAAGCTGGTGCAGGAGGACTGTGGAGTCCAGGCCGCCGGAGAAGGCGACGTGCCAGGCGGGGGCGTTGAGCCAGGGAGAGAGTTGCGCAGTGAGGTCGAGCATAGTAGTCCCTCTTCAAATCGCATCGCGGGGCAAGCCCGCTCCCACGCTACAGAACGTGGGAGCGGGCTTGCCCCGCGATCGAGGGCGTCAGACTACGATCAGAGGCCGTAGCTCATCAGGCGATCGTAACGGCGCTTGAGCAGCGCGTCGTTGTCGAGCTTGCCGAGCATGTCCAGCTGTTCGATCAGGTCGGCGCGAACATTGGCCGCCATCTTCGCCGGATCACGGTGAGCACCGCCCAGCGGCTCCGCGATGACCTTGTCGACGATGTTCAGGCTCTTCAGACGTTCGGCGGTCACGCCCATGGCCTCGGCGGCATCAGCCGCGCGGTCGGCGGTCTTCCACAGGATCGAGGCGCAACCTTCCGGCGAGATCACCGAGTAGGTCGAGTACTGCAGCATGTTCAGCTGGTCGCACACGCCGATGGCCAGTGCGCCGCCGGAACCGCCTTCACCGATCACGGTGGCGATGATCGGCGTCTTCAGGCGCGCCATCACACGCAGGTTCCAGGCGATGGCCTCGCTCTGGTTGCGCTCCTCGGCGTCGATGCCCGGGTAGGCGCCCGGGGTGTCGATGAAGGTCAGGATCGGCATCTTGAAGCGCTCGGCCATTTCCATCAGGCGGCAGGCCTTGCGGTAGCCTTCAGGGCGCGGCATGCCGAAGTTGCGGCGCACCTTCTCGCGCACTTCACGGCCCTTCTGGTGACCGATGACCATGACCGGCTTGTCGTTCAGACGCGCGGTACCACCGACGATGGCGGCGTCGTCGGCGAAATGACGGTCGCCGTGCAGCTCCTCGAACTCGGTGAAGATGTGGTCGATGTAGTCGAGGGTGTAAGGGCGGCGCGGGTGACGGGCCAGGCGAGCGATCTGCCAGCTGGTCAGGTTGCCGAAGATGCTCTCGGTCAGGGTGCTGCTCTTGTCCTGCAGACGGGCAATTTCATCGCTGATGTTCAGCGAGTTGTCGTTGCCCACCAGGCGCAGCTCTTCGATCTTGGCTTGCAGGTCGGCAATCGGCTGTTCGAAATCGAGGAAATTCGGGTTCATAGGCTTCCGTCTTGGGTCTACGGCCAGGCGGCCGGCCGGTTGATCCGTTTGGCGCCCTACCTTAAGGGATCAGGCGCATAAAGGTCGAGATTAAAATTCGTCGTTTCAACGGTATTGCAGGAAGACGTTCTCACGCCCGAACTGGTCACGCAGTGCCTGAATCAGCCCATCGGCCGGATCGATCGACCACTGGTCGCCAAACTGCAGCATGGCCTTGGCGTCGCTGCCGGTGTACTCCAGGGTGATCGGGCAACCACCGCGATGGCGGGTGATCAGCTCGCCCAACCACTTCAGACGATCGCCCTTGAGCGCGTCGTGGCCGACCTTCAGGCGCAGGCTCTCGGCCAGCTTGGTCCGGGCGTCCTCCATGGTCATCACGGTCTTGACCCGCAGGCGCAGGCCGCCGGAGAAGTCATCGTTACTCACCTCCCCTTCCACCACCACCATGGCGTCAGTCTGCAGCAGGGCCTGGGCGCCCATGAAGGCATCGGCGAACAGCGAGGCCTCGATGCGCCCGGAACGGTCATCCAGGGTGACGAAGCCCATCTTGTCGCCCTTCTTGTTCTTCATTACCCGCAGGGCAATGATCATGCCGGCAATGGTCTGGGTATCTCGCGCCGGCTTGAGGTCGACGATGCGCTGGCGGGCGAAGCGGCGGATCTCGGTCTCGTATTCGTCGATCGGATGGCCGGTCAGGTACAGGCCGAGGGTGTCTTTCTCACCCTTGAGGCGCTCCTTGAGGGTCAGCTCGCGCACCTTGCGATGGTTGGCGTAGACGTCGACATCCGCCTCGTCGAACATGCCGCCAAACAGATCGACATGACCACTGTCCGCGGTGTGAGCGGCCTGCTCGGCAGCCTTGACCGCCTCGCCCAGCGCCGACAGCAAGGTTGCACGGTTGATGTCGATGTTGGCCTGATAAGCCTTGATCTCATCATGGAAGTGCGGCCCCAGGCGGTCCAGCGCACCACTGCGGATCAGCGCGTCGAGGGTCCGCTTGTTGACCCGCTTGAGGTCGATCCGCTCGCAGAAGTCGAACAGGTCCTTGAACGGGCCGCCCTGGGCACGGGCCTCGACGATCGCCTCGACCGGCCCTTCGCCCACGCCCTTGATCGCGCCCAGGCCATAAACGATGCGCCCGTCATTGTTGACGGTGAACTTGAAGTCGGAGAAGTTCACGTCCGGCGCGTCCAGGCGCAGCTTCATGCTGCGCACTTCCTCGACCAGCACCACCACCTTGTCGGTGTTGTGCATATCCGCCGACAGCACCGCGGCCATGAATGGCGCCGGGTGGTGGGTCTTCAGCCAGGCGGTCTGGTATGACACCAGGCCGTAGGCGGCGGAGTGGGATTTGTTGAAGCCGTAGCCGGCGAATTTTTCTACCAGGTCGAAAATGTTACCGGCCAGGTCCGCATCGATGTTGTTGGCCACGCAGCCTTCGATGAAACCACCGCGCTGCTTGGCCATCTCCTCGGGCTTTTTCTTACCCATGGCCCGACGCAGCATGTCGGCGCCACCGAGGGTGTAGCCGGCCATCACCTGGGCGATCTGCATCACCTGCTCCTGGTACAGGATGATGCCGTAGGTAGGCGCGAGTACCGGCTTGAGGCCTTCGTACTGGTAGTCGGAATGCGGGTAGGCCAGCTCTGCCCGACCGTGCTTGCGGTTGATGAAGTCGTCAACCATGCCCGATTGCAGCGGGCCCGGACGGAACAGCGCCACCAGTGCGATGAGGTCTTCCAGGCAGTCGGGCTTGAGCTTCTTGATCAGCTCCTTCATGCCACGGGATTCGAGCTGGAACACTGCCGTGGTCTCGGCTTTCTGCAGCAGCTCGTAGGTCTTGCGGTCGTCCAGGGGGATGAAGTCGATGTTGACGTCGGGCAGGTTCTTCTTGGCCTGCTCGCGGTTGATGATCTCCATCGCCCACTTGATGATGGTCAGGGTCCGCAGGCCGAGGAAGTCGAACTTCACCAGGCCTGCGGCCTCGACGTCGTCCTTGTCGAACTGGGTCACCAGGCCGCCGCCCTCTTCGTCACAGGCGATCGGCGAGAAGTCGGTAAGCTTGGTCGGCGCGATCACCACGCCACCGGCGTGCTTGCCTGTACCGCGGGTAACACCCTCGAGCTTGAGGGCCATGTCCCAGATCTCGCGGGCATCCTCGTCGCCCTTGAGGAAGTCGCGCAGGATCTCTTCCTGCTCGTAGGCCTTCTCCAGGGTCATGCCCACTTCGAACGGGATCATCTTCGACAGGCGGTCGGCCAGGCCGTAGGACTTGCCTTGCACCCGCGCCACGTCGCGCACCACCGCCTTGGCGGCCATGGTGCCGAAGGTGATGATCTGGCTCACCGCGTTGCGGCCATAGGCCTCGGCCACGTAATCGATCACCCGGTCACGGCCATCCATGCAGAAGTCGACGTCGAAGTCGGGCATGGAAATACGTTCTGGGTTCAGGAAGCGCTCGAACAGCAGGTCATAGGCCAGCGGGTCGAGGTCGGTGATCTTCAGTACATAGGCCACCAGGGAACCGGCACCCGAACCCCGGCCCGGGCCGACCGGCACGTCGTTGTTCTTCGCCCACTTGATGAAGTCCATAACGATCAGGAAGTAACCGGGGAAGCCCATCTGGATGATGATATCCAGCTCGAACTTCAGACGGTCCAGGTAGACCTGGCGCTTCTCTTCGTAGTTGGGCGTGGTCTCCTTCGGCCAGAGCACCGCCAGGCGCTCCTCCAGGCCCTCGTGGGAGACGTGACGCAGGTAGTCGTCGATGCCCATGCCGTTGGGCGTGGGGAAATCGGGGAGGAAGTACTTGCCCAGCTGCACGGTGATGTTGCAACGCTTGGCGATCTCGACGGTGTTGGCGATGGCGTCCGGCAGGTCGCTGAACAGCTCGGCCATCTCCTCCGGCGACTTGAGGTACTGCTGGTCGCTGTAGCCGCGCGGGCGGCGCGGGTCGTCGAGGGTCCAGCCCTCGCCGATACAGACGCGGGTCTCGTGGGCGTCGAAGTCCGACTGCTTGATGAAGCGCACGTCGTTGGTCGCCACCAGCGGCGCGCCAAACTTGTCGGCCAGGGCCACGGCGGCGTGCACGTACTCTTCGTCACCGGCGCGGTTGGTGCGCTGCAGCTCGACGTAGAAACGATCCGGGAACAGGCCCATCCAGTCGCCGAGCAGGGCTTGGGCCTCGTCTTGGCGCCCGGCCATCAGGGCCACGCCGATATCACCTTCCTTGCCAGCGGACAGGGCGATCAGCCCCTCGCTGGCCGGGGCGATCCAGTCGCGCTGAATGATCACCAGGCCGTTGCGCTGGCCGTCGGTCCAGCCGCGCGAGATCAGCTCGGTGAGATTGCGGTAGCCCTTGGGGTTCATGGCCAGGAAGCAGATGCGCGACAGCGGCGCCTCGGGGTCGGCCCCGGCCAGCCACAGGTCGGCGCCACAGATCGGCTTGATGCCGGCGCCCATGGCGGTCTTGTAGAACTTCACCAGCGAGCACATGTTGCTCTGGTCGGTGATCGCCACCGCCGGCATGTTCATCCCGGCCAGGGCCTTGGCCAGCGGCTTGATCCGCACCAGGCCGTCGACCAGGGAGAATTCGGAGTGCACGCGAAGGTGAACGAAGGAGACCGGCATGGAGGATCCTGTAGCAGTGCTGAACGACAAGGGCGGGATTGTAGCGTATTGCTCTTCGCTTGCCTCGCCTGCAGGTCAGCGGTTGGTTGCAGAATGCATCGCGGGGCAAGCCCGCTCCCACGCAGCCGATTCCAGTGCAGGCTTGGCGTGGGAGCGGGCTTGCCCCGCGATGAATGGCGCCGATCAGATCAGCGAGGTGGAAATACCTTCACGGGCTTCCCATGCGGCCCGAACAGGCGCGAACGAGCGCCGATGAATGGGCGTCGGCCCAAGACGTGCCAGGGCCTCGAGGTGTACCGGGGTCGGATAGCCCTTGTGCCCGCCGATCCCGTACCCCGGGTAGATCAGCTCGAACTCGCTCATCTCGCGATCACGGGTAACCTTGGCCAGGATCGAAGCCGCCGCGATCGCCGGCACCTGGGAGTCGCCCTTGACCACCGGCGCCGCCGGCACGGCCAGCTTCGGGCAACGGTTGCCGTCGATCAGCGCCAGTTTCGGCGTGATGTGCAGCCCTTCGACCGCGCGCTGCATGGCCAGCATGGTGGCCTGGAGGATGTTCAGGCTGTCGATCTCCTCGACCTCGGCCCGGGCGATGAAGAAGCTCAGGGCCTTTTCGCGAATCTCGTCGAACAGCGCGTCGCGCTTGGCCTCGGTAAGCTTCTTCGAGTCGTTCAGGCCGAGGATCGGTCGGCGCGGGTCGAGAATCACCGCCGCGGTGACCACCGCGCCGCACAGCGGGCCGCGACCCACTTCATCGACGCCGGCCACCAGCTCTTCAACCAGGTTGAAATCCAGTCCCATCTGCATGTCAGCTGTCCTTCAACAGGGCGAGCACCGCGTCGGCCGCCTGGTTGGAGGCGTCGCGGCGCAGGGTGCGGTGGATCTGGTCGAAGCTGTCGGTCTGTTGCGAGCCGTCCTTGACCAGCGGCGCCAGGGTCTGCGCCAGGGCTTCGCTGGTGGCGGCGTCCTGCAGCAGCTCCGGCACCAGCAGGCGCTGGGCCAGCAAGTTGGGCAGCGACACGTACGGGCTCTTGACCATGCGCTTGAGGATCCAATAGGTCAGCGGCGCCAGGCGGTAGGCCACCACCATCGGTCGCTTGTACAGCATCGCTTCAAGGGTGGCGGTGCCGGAGGCGATCAGCACCGCGTCACAGGCGGCCAACGCCTGGTGCGAGCGGCCGTCCAGCAGGGTCAGCGGCAGCTCGCGCCCTTCGAGCATCTGCTCGACCTGGGCGCGCCGGGCGGCATTGGCGCACGGCAGCACGAAGCGCACGCCGGGCACCAGCTCGCACAGGCGCTGGGCGGCATCGAGGAACAAGGCACCCAGGCGTCCCACCTCACCACCCCGGCTGCCGGGCATCAGCGCGATCACCGGCCCTTCGCCCAGGCCGAGCTCGGCACGCGCCGCGCCACGGTCGGCCTCCAGGGGAATGGTGTCCGCCAGCGGATGGCCGACGAAACGCACCGGCACACCTTGCTCTTCATAGAAACGCGCTTCGAACGGCAGCAGGGTGAGCATCAGGTCGCACCCCTCGCGAATCTTCAGCACGCGCTTCTGCCGCCAGGCCCAGACCGACGGGCTGACGTAATGCACCGTCTTGATCCCGGCCTGGCGCAGCTTGAGTTCGATATTGAGGGTGAAATCGGGGGCGTCGATGCCAATGAACACGTCGGGCTTTTCGCCGATCAGCGTCTGGATCAGTTCCTTGCGCCGCTTGAGCAGCTCGCGCAGGCGCCCGAGCACCTCGACCAGGCCCATGACGGCCAGACGTTCCATCGGAAAGTAGGAGGTCATGCCCTCGGCTTCCATCAAGGGACCGCCAACACCGATGAACCGTACATCGGGATGACGTGCCTTGATGGCGCGCATCAGGCCGGAACCAAGAATATCGCCGCTGGCCTCGCCCGCGACCAGCGCCACGCAGAGCTGGGCCATGTCAGCGGGTGATGCCGCGTGCGGAATTGGCGATCGATTGGCGGAACAGGTCGACTTCGGGGAACTGCGTTACCAGTTCATCCAGCTCCTTGAGCGCCTCTTCGACGGTCAGGCCCTGCCGGTAGACGATCTTGTAGGCGCGACGCAGGGCGTGCAGTACTTCGTCGCTGAAACCGCGACGGCGCAGGCCTTCGAAGTTCATGCTGCGCGCCTCGGCCGGGCTGCCGAACACGGTGACGTAGGCCGGTACGTCCTTGCCGATCGCGGTGCCCATGCCGGAAAACGCGTGGGCGCCGATATGGCAGTACTGGTGTACCAGGGTGTAGCCGGACAGGATCGCCCAGTCGCCGACATGCACATGGCCCGCCAGCGCGGTGTTGTTGACCAGGATGCAGTGGTTGCCGATGACGCTGTCGTGGCCGATGTGGGCATAGGCCATGATCAGGTTGTGATCGCCCAGGGTCGTTTCCGAACGGTCCTGGACGGTGCCGCGGTGGATGGTGACACCCTCGCGGATCACGTTGTGGTCACCGATCACCAGGCGCGTCGGCTCACCCTTGTACTTCAGGTCAGGGGTGTCTTCACCGATAGATGAAAACTGGTAGATACGGTTGTGCTTGCCGATGCGGGTCGGCCCCTTGAGCACCACGTGCGGACCGATGACGGTGCCCTCCCCGATTTCCACATCGGGGCCTACGATCGACCAGGGGCCGACCTCGACGCCCTCGGCCAGCTTGGCCGAGGGGTCGATGATCGCCCTTGGGTCAATCGAACTCATAGGGAGCGTTCCGCGCAGGTGATCTCGGCCGAGCAGACCGGCTTGCCGTCCACCAGGGCGCGGCACTCGAACTTCCAGATCATGCTCTTGCGGCTGAGGAACCTGGCTTCCAGCACCAGCTGGTCGCCCGGCAGCACCGGCTGGCGGAAGCGCAGCTTGTCGGAGCCGACGAAGTAGTAGAGGGTGCCGTCCGCCGGCTTGGCGTCGAGCATCTTGAATCCGAGAATCCCGGCCGCCTGGGCCATCGCCTCGATGATCAGCACGCCCGGCATGATCGGATGCGCCGGGAAGTGGCCATTGAAGAACGGCTCGTTGATGCTGACATTCTTGTAGGCACGAATGCTTTGGGCCTCGAAGTCCAGGTCCGTCACACGATCCACCAACAGGAACGGGTAACGGTGAGGCAGGTATTCGCGAATCTCGTTGATGTCCATCATTTCGGGGGGAAGCCTGTATAAGAATAGGGAGCGCAGGTGCTGACCACACGCTCCTTTTGCAGATCCAAAGAGGAGCCAGCTAGCGACTGTAACGCTTGCTCAGTAAATGGTATCAGCCTTCTGATGCCGGCTGGCCACCTGAGGTCACGGTGTCGACACGCTTTTCCAGCTGCTGGAGACGCTTGGACATCTCGTCCAGCTGGCGAATGCGAGCGGCGCTCTTGCGCCACTCGGCCAAGGGTTGCATGGCCGTACCGGAAGAATAGCCACCCGGCTCGGTAATCGAACGGGTCACCATGGTCATGCCGGAGACAAAGACATTGTCGCAGACGTCGATGTGGCCGACCATCCCGACGCCACCGGCAATCATGCAATGCTTGCCGATCCGGGTGCTGCCGGAAATCCCGACGCAGGCCGCCATCGCCGTGTGGTCGCCGACCTGCACGTTGTGGGCGATCTGGATCTGGTTGTCGAGCTTGACGCCATCGCCAATGCGGGTGTCCGACAGCGCGCCGCGGTCTACCGCGGTGTTCACACCGATCTCCACGTCATCACCCAGGGTGACGCCGCCGATCTGCGCGATCTTGCGCCAGATACCTTTCTCGTTGGCAAAGCCGAAGCCCTCGCCGCCGATCACCGCGCCGGATTGGATGACCACCCGCTTGCCGATGGTCACGTCGTGATACAGCGTGACCCGCGGGGCCAGCCAGCCACCCTCGCCGATGACGCAGCGGGCACCGACGAAGCAGTGCGCGCCAACCGTTACATTGGCGCCAATGCGCGCACCGCTCTCGATCACCGCGAACGGGCCGATGCTGGCGCTGGCATCCACCTGGGCATCCTCGGCAACCACGGCGCTGGGATGGACTCCCGCCACAGCCTTGGGCTTTGGATCGAACAGGTGCGAAATGCGTGCATAGGCCAGGTAAGGGTCGGGAACGATCAGGGCGTTGCCGGCAAAACCTTCGGCGTCCTCGGCCTTGAGCAATACCGCGCTGGCCGAGGAATCGTCCAGGAACTTGCGGTACTGCTTGTTGGCCAGGAAGCTCAACTGCCCGGAACCGGCCTCCTGCAAGGTGGCCAGCCCGGTGATCTGCAGCGCTTCGGGGCCTTTGAGTTCGGCCCCGAGGGCCTCGGCCAGCTGGCCGAGCGTCATGGTCACGGTCATATCAACGAGCTTGGTTCATGCGCTCGATGACCTGGCGGGTGATGTCGTACTGCGGCTTGACATCGATGACCGCGCCACGCTCCAGAACCAGGTCGAAACCGCCCTTCTTGATCACTTCCTCGACAGCACCGTCAAGCTTCGGCTTGAGTTGCTTGAGCATGTCGCGGTCGGCCACGGCCTTGGCTTCGTTGAGTTCCTTGGACTGGAACTGGAAGTCACGGGCTTTTTGCTTGAACTCGAGTTCCAGGCGTTCACGCTCAGGCTGAGGCATCTTGTCGCCGCCCTTGATCAGGCGGTCCTGGATACCCTTGGCGCTGCTTTCCAGGCCCTTGAGCTTGGTCAGTTGCGGACCGAACTTCTTCTCGGCGTCAACGGCGTACTTCTTGGCCGCATCGGATTCCAGCAGGGCCATCTGATAGTTCAGCACGGCAACTTTCATTTCGGCGAAAGCCGGGGTGGCGACCAGCGCCGCGGCCACGAGGGCCAGTTGGGTCAACTTACGCACGATGCACTCCTGGATAATCCGTTGTCGTTATGCAAGGGCCGACCTCAGAAGGTCTGGCCCAGAGAGAATTGGAACACTTGCGTGTCGGCGTCGTCCGGCTTCTTGATCGGCATCGCCAGGCTGAAGCTCAACGGGCCCAGCGCGGTGATCCAGGTCACGCCCAGACCGACCGAGCTGGCCATGTCCGAGAAACCGACCTTGGTGCAATCGGGCTTGGAGCCGCAGTTGGTGTCGAACACGTTACCCACGTCCCAGAACACGGACGTGCGCAGCGAACGCTGATCCTTGACGAACGGCAGCGGGAACAGCAGCTCCACGCCACCCTGGACGAGGACGTTGCCACCGAACGGCAGCGGATCCTGGTCCGGGTCGGCGATGGTGCCCTGGTTGCCGGTTACCGCGGCGCCACGACTCGGGGTGCTGCGTGGACCCAGGGTGCTGTCCTTGAAGCCGCGCACGGAGTTGAAGCCGCCCGCGTAGTAGTTTTCATAGAACGGCAGGCCGGAGGTCGAGCCGAAACCATCACCATAGCCCAGCTCGGTGTGCAGGCGCAGGGTGTAGTCGTTGTTGATCGGCTTGAACAGCTGGCCACGGTAGTCGAGCTTGTAGAACGACAGGTCGCTGCCAGGCACGGTGGTTTCCAGGGTCAGGCTCTGGGAGTGACCGCGGGTAGCCAGCACGCCTTTGTTCAGGGTCGACTCGGACCAGCCGATCGACGCCTTGAAGTTCAGGAAGTTGTCGCCCTCGTCCTGGAGGAACTTGAAGATCTCGTCGACGGTGTAGCGGCCGGTCTTGATCTTGTCCTGCTGCACGGTCAGGCCGTAGGTCAGGCGCGAGGTCTCGCTGATCGGGTAGCCGAGGCTGACACCGGCACCGAGGCTGTCCACCGCGTAGCTGGCCACGTCGACGTCGAGGTCGTCGTAGTCGGTGCTGCGGTAGAAGGCGTTGTAGCCCAGGCTCACGCCATCGGCGGTGAAGTAGGGGTCGACGTAGCCGAAGTTGTAGCGGGTCTGGTACTCGGAACGGGTCAGGCCGATGGATACCTTGTTACCGGTACCGAGGAAGTTGTTCTGGCTGATCGAGCCGCCCAGGATCAGGCCGGCGCTCTGGGCGAAACCGACGCTGGCGGTGATCGAGCCGGAGGCCTGCTCTTCGACGCTGTAGTTGACGTCGACCTGGTCGTCGGTGCCCGGCACCGGCGGCGTCTCGACGTTGACTTCCTTGAAGAAGCCCAGGCGCTCGAGGCGGGTCTTGGACTGGTCGATCAGGTAGGTCGAAGCCCAGCCACCTTCCATCTGGCGCATTTCGCGGCGCAGCACTTCGTCTTCGGTCTTGGTGTTGCCGCGGTAGTTGATGCGGTTGACGTAGGCACGCTTGCCCGGATCGACGACGAACATGATGTCGACGGTGTGGTCCTGGTCATTCGGCTGCGGCACGCCGTTGACGTTGGCGAAGGTGTAGCCTTCGTTGCCCAGACGACGGGTGATCAGGTCGGAGGTGGTGGTCATCACCTTGCGCGAAAACACCTGGCCCGGCTGCACCAGCAGCAGCGACTTGACCTGGTCTTCCGGCACTTTCAGGTCACCGGACAGCTTCACGTCGCGGACGGTGTACTTCTCGCCCTCGTTGATGTTGACGGTGATGTAGACGTGCTTCTTGTCCGGGGTGATCGACACCTGGGTGGACGCGATGTCCATGTTGATGTAGCCGCGGTCCAGGTAGTAGGAACGCAGGCGCTCCAGGTCACCGGAGAGTTTTTCCCGGGCGTACTTGTCGTCGTTCTTGAAGAACGACAACCAGTTGGTGGTCTTGAGCTCGAACAGCTGGCCGAGGGTCTCGTCGTCGAAGACCGTGTTGCCCACCACGTTGATGTGCTGGATCGCGGCCACGGTGCCTTCGTTGATCTTGATCTTCAGGCCCACGCGGTTGCGCGGCTGCGGCACGACTTCGGCGTCGACCTCGGCGGAGTAGCGGCCCTGGGCCACGTACTGACGCTGCAGTTCGTTACGCACGCCTTCCAGCGTCGCGCGCTGGAAGATCTCGCCTTCGGCCAGGCCCGACTGTTTCAGGCCTTTCATCAGGTCTTCGGTGCTGATCGCCTTGTTGCCTTCGATCTCGATGCTCGACACCGAGGGGCGCTCGACCACGTTGATGATCAGGACATTGCCGTCGCGGTTCAGCTGGATGTCCTGGAAGAAGCCGGTCTTGAACAGCGAGCGGGTCGACTCGACCAGACGGCGGTCGTCGACCTGGTCACCGACGTTCAGCGGCAACGCGCCGAACACGCTGCCGGCGGACACCCGCTGCAGGCCGTTGACACGAATATCGGAGATGGTGAAGGACTCGGCGTGAACTTCAGCGATCATCAGTGCGGAGAGCACCGCAGTTAGCAGCAGACGTTTCATGAAGTCCTTTTATTCCAACTGGCAATAAACAACCTGCCGCGACAAGGCGGCAGGTTTTCGCGATTGAGCGAAGCTTTTATAGTCGACCCAGATCGTTGATCAGGGCGAGCAACATCACCCCGACGACTAAACTGATACCGATCTGGACCCCCCAACCTTGCACCCGATCCGAGAGCGGACGACCGCGCGCCCACTCGATCAGGTAGAACAGCAAATGCCCCCCATCCAGTACCGGGATGGGCAGCAGGTTCAGAACCCCCAGGCTTATGCTCAGGTAGGCCAGGAAATTCAGGAAATCCCCAACGCCCGACTGGGCTGAAGCGCCCGCCACTTTAGCAATGGTTATCGGTCCGCTCAAGTTTTTTACCGAGAGCTCCCCGAACAGCATTTTCTTCAGCGATTCGAGGGTCAGGACGCTCATGCTCCAGGTGCGGGAAAGCCCCTCGCCGACTGCTTCCAGCGGACCATAGCTGACCTCGCGGAGCATCTTCGCCGGCCACTCGGCGGCCTTGACCCCGGCGCCCAGATAGCCGCCAGAAGCCTGGCCCTCACCTTTGCGCCCCAGGGTGACGGCAACCTCGAGTGGCGCGCCGTCGCGCTCGATGCGCAGGCTGACCTTTTTCTCGGGACGCGCGCGGACCGCGTCGACCACCTGCTGCCAGTCGGCCAGCTCGACGCCGTCGAGCGCCAGCAGCTTGTCACCGGTCTTGAGCCCGGCCGCCGCCGCTGGCCCCTTCGGATCGATCTCGGCCAGCACCGGCACCACCGCCGGGCGCCAGGGGCGCAGGCCAAGGGACTGGATCGGCTCCGGCTCGTCGACGCCCTTGAGCCACTGATTCAGGGAAACATCGAGCTGGCGCTCGGTGGTCGCGCCCTCGTCGAGCACCCCGACCCGCAGCGTGCCGCTCTCGCCAAGGCGGCGCACCAACTGTAGGTTGACCGCCGACCAACCATTGGTCGGTTCGCCATCGATGGAAACGATTTCCTGGCCGACGCTCAGACCGGCGCTGGCCGCCAGGCTGCCGGCCTCGACGCCGCCGATGACCGGACGTACCTGTTGCGAGCCCAGCATGGCCACCACCCAGAAGAACAGGATGGCAAGCAGGAAGTTGGCGATGGGGCCGGCGGCCACGATGGCGATGCGCTGGCGGACCGACTTGCGGTTGAACGACTGCTCGACCAGCGCTGGCGGGACCTCGCCCTCGCGCTCGTCGAGCATCTTGACGTAGCCGCCCAGGGGGATCGCGGCGACGACGAACTCGGTGCCGTGGCGATCATGCCAACGCACCAGTGGCGTGCCGAAGCCCACCGAGAAACGCAGGACCTTGACCCCGCAACGCCGCGCCACCCAGAAGTGGCCGAACTCGTGGAAGGTAACCAGCACACCCAGGGCAATCAGGGTGCCGACAATCATGTAGAGCGCAGTCATGTCCAATCTCCGGGTGACATTCGGCGGAGTCGGCCGCAGGCTTCAGCGGCCGTGGCGTCGCAGCCATTCCCGGGAGAGCTCCCGGGCACGCTGGTCGGCGGCGAACACCGCCTCGAGGGTGGGCAATGCCACCACGGGCTCCTGGTCGAGCACCTGTTCGATCATACCCGCGATCTCCGGGAAGCGGATACGCCGCTGGAGAAACGCCTCGACAGCCACTTCGTTGGCGGCGTTGAGCACCGCCGGCGCGCTGTTGCCCGCCTCGGCAGCCTGACGTGCCAGGCGCAGGCATGGGAAGCGCTGTTCGTCGGGCGCCTGGAAATCCAGACGGGCGATGGCGAACAGGTCCAGCGGCGCGACGCCCGAATCGATACGCTCCGGCCAGGCCAGGGCGTTGGAGATCGGTGTGCGCATGTCCGGGTTGCCCAGCTGGGCAAGCACCGAGCCATCGACGTAATCCACCAGCGAGTGAATGACGCTCTGCGGGTGCACCACCACTTCAATCTGGGACGGCTTGGCATCGAACAGCCAGCAGGCCTCGATCAGTTCCAGGCCTTTGTTCAGCATGCTGGCCGAGTCGACCGAGATCTTGCGACCCATGGACCAGTTCGGGTGCGCGCAGGCCTGCTCCGGAGTTACATCCAGCAATGCTTCAGCAGGGGTTTCGCGGAACGGCCCGCCGGAGGCGGTCAGCAGGATCCGGCGCACGCCGACAGCGCCCAGGCCACGGGCGTAATCGCCGGGCATGCACTGGAAGATCGCGTTGTGCTCGCTGTCGATCGGCAGCAACACCGAACCACTGCGGTGCACCGCATCCATGAACAGGGCCCCGGACATCACCAGGGCCTCCTTGTTGGCCAGCAGCACCTTCTTGCCCGCCTCGACCGCGGCCAGGGTCGGGCGCAGGCCGGCGGCGCCGACGATAGCCGCCATCACGGTATCCACCTCGGACGCAGCGGCCACCTGACACAACCCGGCCTCACCCTCGAGCACCTCGGTGGCGCAGCCCGCCGCGGCCAGCCCCTGACGCAGGCGCATGGCCGCCTCGGCGCTCGGCACCACGGCGAACGCCGGACGATGACGCTCGCACAGGGCCAGCAGTTCGTCGATGCGCGAATAGCCGCTGAGGGCGAACACCTGGTAACGGTCGGGGTGGCGGGCAATGACATCCAGCGTGCTCAGGCCGATGGAGCCGGTGGCCCCCAGCACGGTTATGCGTTGCACGGCACTCACATCACACCCCACTCAGCCGCCCACAGCAGCACGGCAAACATCGGAATCGCCGCGGTCAGGCTGTCGATGCGATCGAGCACGCCGCCATGACCCGGCAGCAGGTTGCTGCTGTCCTTGATGCCTTCACGGCGCTTGAACATGCTTTCGGTCAGGTCGCCGACCACCGAGGACATCACTACAACGACAGCCCCCAGCAGGCCCAGCAGCACCTGGCCGACACTCCAGTCGCGGGAGAAACCCACGGCCAGGGTAATCAGCAGGCTGACCGCGAGGCCGCCATAGACGCCCTCCCAGCTCTTGCCCGGACTGACCTGCGGCGCCAGCTTGCGCTTGCCGAAGGCCCGACCGGAGAAGTACGCGCCGATATCGGCAGCCCAGACCAGCACCATCACCGACAGGATCAGCCAGTTGCCCAACGGCCAGTGCTTGAGCAGCACCAGGCCCTGCCAGGCAGGCAGCAGTACCAACAGGCCAATCAGCAGGCGACAGGCGGCGCTGCTCCACAGCTCGCCGCTGCGCGGGTAGGTCAGCACCAGCCAGGTGGCCAGGGCCCACCAGATCACCGAGGCGCCCAGCACCCAGGGCGCAAGGTCGGGCATCAGGTAGAGCAACATCAGGCCGCCCGCCACCACCGCGGCGTAGGCGATGCGCAGCGGCTGCGCGACCAGGCCGGCCAGGCGCGCCCACTCCCAGGCACCGAGCGTCACCACGAAGCCGATGAACAGGGCGAAATCTCCACCGTTGAGCAGGAAGAAACCACCCAACGCGATCGGCAGCAGGATCAGCGCGGTAATGATGCGTTGTTTAAGCATTAAGCACGGGCTCCGGCTTCGACCTGCTCGCTGGTCTTACCGAAGCGGCGCTGGCGCGAAGCGAAATCGGCCAGCGCGTTGCGCATGGCCTCGTGTTTGAAGTCCGGCCAATAGAGGTCGGAGAAGTACAGCTCGGCGTAGGCCAGCTGCCACAGCAGGAAGTTGCTGATACGGTGCTCGCCGCCGGTGCGGATGCACAGATCGGGCAACGGCAGGTCGCCGGTGGCAAGGCAGGTCTGCAACAACTCCGGTGTGATGTCGTCCGGCCGCAGATGACCGGCCTGAACCTCACGCGCCAGGCGCTGGGCAGCCTGGGCGATATCCCACTGGCCGCCGTAGTTGGCGGCGATCTGCAGGATGAAACGGTTGCTGCCTGCGGTCGCGGCCTCGGCCTCGCGCATCGCCGCCTGAAGCTCAGGATGGAAGCGCGAGCGGTCGCCAATGATGCGCAGGCTGATGTTGTTGTCGTTCAGGCGCGAGGCCTCGCGGCGCAGCGCCTTGAAGAACAGCTCCATCAGGGCACTGACTTCGTCCGCCGGTCGCTGCCAGTTCTCACTGGAGAACGCAAAAAGCGTGAGCACCTCGACCTTCGCCTCGGCGCACACTTCGATCACGGCGCGCACCGCATCGACACCCGCTTTATGCCCGGCAACACCGGGCATGAAGCGTTTCTTCGCCCAGCGATTATTCCCATCCATGATGATCGCCACGTGACGCGGCACCACGGAGGGCACAGTCTGCTTGGTCTTTTCCATGAAGGCGTCCTGACCCTTAGATGGCCATCAGGTCCTTTTCTTTTGCTTCGGTGGCCTTGGCGATCTGCGCCTCGATATCCTTGATCAGCTTGTCGATGTCGGCACTGGCACGACGCTCTTCGTCTTCACTGATTTCCTTGTCCTTGGACAGCTTCTTCAGGTCACCCATGGCGTCACGACGGATGTTGCGCACGGCAACGCGCGCATCTTCGGCCGCGGCGCGAGCCTGCTTGGTGAAGCCCTTGCGGGTTTCTTCGGTCAGCGGGGGCATATTGACCAGCAGCAACTCGCCCAGGTTGGTCGGATTGAGATTCAAGCCGGCGCTGCCGATGGCCTTGTCGATGGCGCCCAGCATGTTGCGCTCGAAAGGCACGACTTGCAGGGTCTGGTTGTCCTTGACGGTCACGTTGGCGACACTGGTCAGCGGGGTGTCGGAGCCATAGTAAGGCACCATCACGCTGCCCAGGACGCTCGGATGCGCCTTGCCGGTGCGGATCTGGCCAAATGCGTGGATCAGCGACTCCAGCGACTTTTGCATGCGCGCCTGGGCGTCTTTCTTGATTTCGTTGATCATTTTTGAACTTCCTCGATCAGAGTTCCTTCCGCGCCGCCATGCACGATGTTCAGCAGGGCGCCGGGCTTGTTCATGTTGAAGACGCGCAGCGGCATCTTGTGATCGCGGCAAAGGCAGATTGCCGTCAGGTCCATTACGCCCAGCTTGCGATCCAGCACTTCATCGTAGGACAGATGATCGAACTTCTCGGCATGCGGGTCCTTGAATGGATCTGCAGTGTATACACCATCGACCTTGGTTGCCTTCAATACCACGTCGGCATCGATTTCGATGGCGCGCAGGCAAGCGGCGGAGTCGGTGGTGAAGAACGGGTTGCCGGTACCGGCAGCGAAGATCACGACTTCCTTGGAGTTCAGGTGGCGCATGGCCTTGCGGCGATCGTAGTGATCGGTCACGCCTACCATGGAGATGGCCGACATGACGATGGCGGTGATGTTCGCCCGCTCCAGCGCGTCGCGCATGGCCAGGCCGTTCATCACGGTGGCCAGCATGCCCATGTGGTCGCCGGTAACGCGGTCCATGCCGGCTGCACTGAGCGCCGCGCCACGGAACAGGTTGCCACCACCGATCACCAGGCCGACCTGAACGCCGATGCCGACCAGCTGGCCGACTTCCAGCGCCATGCGATCCAGGACCTTGGGGTCGATCCCGAACTCTTCCGAGCCCATCAGGGCCTCGCCGCTAAGTTTGAGTAGAATGCGTTTATAGCGAGCCTGATGACCACTGCCCTGCTGAGCCATTGCGAATCTCTCCTGCGGCGTTTGTAAAAATCTGGCGGGCTGTTTCAGCCTGCGCGTAACTCTAGCGTGACGCAATTCATGCGTCAGCGAACAACGGTCTCGTGAACCGCTCCCGCTTTGACAAAGAGGCTGCGCGCGTAAGCGGGCAGCCTCTTCGGGGCGACAGACGAATCCGTCTTACTGCTTGGCGGCAGCTACCTGGGCGGCAACTTCGGCAGCGAAGTCGTCAACCGGCTTCTCGATGCCTTCGCCGACCTTGAAGTAGGTGAAGGAAACGATTTCAGCACCGGCTTTCTTGGCCAGCGCGCCGACTTTGACTTCCGGATCCATGACGAAGGCTTGCTCTTTCAGCGAGGCTTCGGCCTTGAACTTGGAGATACGACCGTTGATCATGTTTTCAACGATGTTTTCCGGCTTGCCGGCGATCTTGTCGGCGTTCAGCTGCAGGAAGACGTTCTTCTCGCGCTCGATGGCCTCGGCGGAGATTTCCGACGCATCCAGGAACTCTGGGTTCGAGGCTGCAACGTGCATGGCAATGTTCTTGGCCAGGTCGACGTCGCCGCCTTTCAGGACAACAACGGCACCGATCTTGTTGCCGTGCAGGTAGGCACCGACAACGTCGCCTTCAACGCGCACCAGGCGACGGATGTTGACGTTCTCGCCGCACTTGGCAACCAGGGCTTCACGAGCGGCTTCACGCGAGGCGATCAGCGGAGCTGCGTCGGTCAGCTTCTGGGCGAAGGCTTCTTCGATGCTTTCGGCAACGAAGTTCTTGAAGTCGTCCTGCAGAGCCAGGAAGTCGGTCTGCGAGTTCACTTCCAGCAGAACGGCGGATTTACCGTCGGTCTTGACGGCGATAGCGCCTTCAGCAGCGACGTTGCCAGCCTTCTTGGCGGCCTTGATGGCGCCCGAGGCACGCATGTCGTCAATGGCTTTCTCGATGTCGCCGCCGGCCTTTTCCAGGGCCTTTTTGCAATCCATCATGCCTTCGCCAGTACGCTCGCGCAGTTCTTTGACCAGCGCCGCAGTAATTGCTGCCATTTCAAAATCCTCTTGGAAAGTTTTTCAACCATTCCACCCGCTCGTCACGGGCGTTAAATTCTGCAAATCGCTGCCTTTATATCAGCTCGCCCATGATGCGGGGCCGTTGCTGACAGCAGGATTTCAAGGTGGCAAAAAGGGGGCCAAGCCCCCTTTTTGCGTGCCAAGTAGACGCCAGGCGTCAATTACTCAGCAGCAGGTGCAGCCGCTTCTTCAGCGTAGACTTCAGTGCCGCCGGCAACGTTGTTGCGGCCGCGGATGACGGCGTCAGCCATCGAAGTCATGTACAGCTCGATGGCGCGGATGGCGTCATCGTTACCTGGGATGATGTAGTCAACACCTTCCGGGCTGCTGTTGGTATCGACAACGCCGATGACCGGGATGCCCAGCTTGTTGGCTTCGGTGATGGCAATGCGCTCGTGGTCGACGTCGATCACGAACAGGGCATCAGGCAGGCCGCCCATGTCCTTGATACCACCCAGGCTGCGGTCCAGTTTTTCCAGATCGCGCGAACGCATCAGGGCTTCTTTCTTGGTCAGCTTGGCAAAGGTGCCGTCTTCGGCCTGGGTTTCCAGGTCGCGCAGACGCTTGATCGAGGCGCGGATGGTCTTGTAGTTGGTCAGCATGCCGCCCAACCAACGGTGGTCAACGTATGGCGAACCGCAACGAGCAGCTTGCTCGGCGACGATCTTGCCGGCGGAACGCTTGGTGCCGACGAACATGATCTTGTTCTTGCCCTGGGCCAGGCGCTCTACGAAGGACAGAGCTTCGTTGAACATTGGCAGGGTTTTTTCCAGGTTGATGATGTGGATCTTGTTACGCGCGCCGAAAATGTACTTGCCCATTTTCGGGTTCCAGTAACGGGTCTGGTGGCCGAAGTGCACACCGGCCTTCAGCATATCGCGCATGTTGACTTGGGACATGATAGTTCCTTGATAAGTCGGGTTGGGCCTCCACGTATCCCAATGACCAACCCGTGTTTCCAGGGAAACCGGGCACCCAGGCCATCGTGTCGACACGTGTGTGGGTTTGAGCTGACGGAGGACATCCCCCGAAAGCGGCGCATTTTATACCACAGGCCGAGCGCGAACGGAACCCGGATCATGCTTCGTCCGTCAGCGGTTTTTGCAGCACCCGTGCTTTGCGGCCAGAATGCCTTCAATAGACCACCGGATCCACGGGACTCTCCCGACAGATCGCCGCCGCGCTCTGGTAGAATCCGGTCTTTCCCGTTTGTTCGCGCCACACAGGGCGCCGTAGAGAGCCTGTTCATGACCGTCACCATCAAGACTGCAGAAGACATCGAGAAGATGCGCATCGCTGGCCGCCTGGCCGCCGAAGTGCTGGAAATGATCGAGGAGCACGTCAAGCCCGGCGTCACCACCGAGGAGCTCGACCGCCTGTGCCACGACTACATCGTCAACGTCCAGCAGGCGATCCCCGCCCCCCTCAACTACAAGGGCTTCCCCAAGTCGATCTGCACCTCGATCAACCATGTGGTCTGCCACGGCATTCCCAATGACAAGGCGCTCAAGGACGGCGACACCATCAACATCGACGTGACCGTGATCAAGGACGGCTACCACGGCGACACCAGCCGCATGTTCCATGTCGGCACCGTCGCGCCATGGGCCGAGCGCCTGTCCAAGGTCACCCAGGAGTGCCTGTACAAGGCCATCGAGCTGGTCAAGCCCGGCTGCCGCCTGGGTGACATCGGCGAAGTGATCCAGAAGCACGCCGAGAAGAACGGTTTCTCGGTGGTCCGCGAGTTCTGCGGCCACGGCATCGGCAAGGTGTTCCACGAAGAGCCGCAGATCCTCCACTACGGCCGCGCCGGTACCGGCATGGAACTCAAGGAAGGCATGACCTTCACCATCGAGCCGATGATCAACCAGGGCAAGGCCGACACCAAGGTGCTGGGCGACGGCTGGACCGCCATCACCAAGGACCGCAAGCTCTCGGCCCAGTGGGAGCACACCCTGGTGGTGACCGCCAGCGGCTACGAGATCTTCACCCTGCGCAAGGACGACACCATCCCGCGCACCTCGGCCTGATACTGACTAACAGGAACGCGACTCGATGCCCCAGGTGGATCCCGAGCTGTTCGACCGCGGCCAGTTCCAGGCGGAACTGGCCCTCAAGGCAAGCCCCATCGCCGCTTTCAAGAAGGCCATCCGCATGGCCGGCGAGGTGCTCGACAAGCGTTTCCGTGAAGGCCGCGAGATCCGCCGGCTGATCGAGGACCGCGCCTGGTTCGTCGACAACATCCTGCAACAGGCCTGGCACCAGTTCAGCTGGGGCGCGCCGGACGGCATCGCCCTGGTGGCGGTGGGCGGCTACGGCCGTGGCGAGCTGCACCCGTTCTCGGACATCGACCTGTTGATCCTGCTCGACGCCGCCGAGCACGAGCAGTACCGCGACGCCATCGAACGCTTCCTCACGCTGCTGTGGGACATTGGCCTGGAAGTCGGCCAGAGCGTGCGCACCATCGACGAATGCGCCGAACAGGCCCGGGCCGACCTCACGGTCATCACCAACCTGATGGAAAGCCGCACCATTGCCGGCCCCGAGTCGCTGCGTCGGCGCATGCTCGACGCCACCAGCACCGCGCACATGTGGCCGAGCAAGGAGTTCTTCCTGGCCAAGCGTGCCGAACTCAAGGCCCGCCACCACAAGTACAACGACACCGAGTACAACCTCGAGCCCAACGTCAAGGGCGGGCCGGGCGGCCTGCGCGACATCCAGACGGTGCTCTGGGTGGCCCGGCGCCAGTACGGCACCCTGAACCTGCACGCCCTGGCCGGCGAGGACTTCCTGCTGGAAAGCGAGAACGAACTGCTGGCCTCGTCCCAGGCCTTCCTCTGGCGCGTGCGCTATGCCCTGCACATGCTCGCCGGGCGTGCCGAGGACCGTCTGCTGTTCGACCACCAGCGCAGCATCGCCGCGCTGCTGGGCTACACCGACGACAACCCCAAGCGCGCCATCGAACAGTTCATGCAGCAGTACTACCGGGTGGTGATGAGCATCAGCCAGCTGTGCGACCTGATCATCCAGCACTTCGAGGAAGTGATCCTCGCCGATGATGACAGTGGCGCCACCCAGCCACTGAACGCACGCTTCCGCCTGCACGACGGCTATATAGAAGCGGTCAACCCGAATGTTTTCCGGCGCACCCCGTTCGCCATGCTGGAAATCTTCGTGCTGATGGCGCAGCACCCCGAGATCAAGGGGGTGCGCGCCGACACTGTGCGCCTGCTGCGCGAGCACCGCCACCTGATCGACGACAAGTTCCGCAACGATATCCGCAACACCAGCCTGTTCATCGAGCTGTTCAAATGCGAGATCGGCATCCACCGCAACCTGCGACGGATGAACCGCTATGGCATCCTCGGCCGCTACCTGCCGGAGTTCGGCCTGATCGTCGGGCAGATGCAGCACGACCTGTTCCACATCTATACAGTCGATGCGCACACCCTCAACCTGATCAAACACCTGCGCAAGCTGCAGTACACCCCGGTTTCCGAGAAATTCCCGCTGGCCAGCAAGCTCATGGGTCGCCTGCCCAAGCCCGAGCTGATCTACCTGGCCGGCCTCTACCACGACATCGGCAAGGGTCGCCAGGGCGACCATTCCGAGCTGGGCGCAGTGGACGCACAAGCCTTTTGCGCGCGTCACCAGCTGCCGGCCTGGGACAGCCGGCTGATCGTCTGGCTGGTGCAGAACCACCTGGTGATGTCTACCACTGCCCAGCGCAAGGACCTCTCCGACCCGCAGGTGATCAACGACTTCGCCCTGCACGTGGGCGACGAGACGCGCCTGGACTACCTCTACGTGCTGACCGTGGCCGACATCAACGCCACCAACCCCAGCCTGTGGAACTCCTGGCGGGCGAGCCTCTTGCGCCAGCTCTACACCGAGACCAAGCGCGCCCTGCGCCGGGGCCTGGAAAACCCGCTGGACCGCGAGGAGCAGATCCGCCAGACCCAGAGCGCCGCACTCGACATCCTGGTGCGCGAAGGCACCGACCCGGACGACGTCGAGCAACTCTGGTCGCAACTGGGTGACGACTACTTCCTCAAGCACAACGCTGCCGACGTGGCCTGGCACAGCGACGCGATCCTCCAGCAGCCGGCCGACGGCGGGCCGCTGGTGCTGATCAAGGAAACCACCCAGCGCGAGTTCGAGGGCGGCACGCAGATCTTCATCTACGCCCCCGACCAGCACGATTTCTTCGCCGTGACCGTGGCCGCCATGGCCCAGCTCAACCTGAACATCCACGACGCCCGGATCATCACCTCGAGCAGCCAGTTCACCCTCGACACCTATATCGTGCTCGACAACGACGGCGGCTCGATCGGCGACAACCCACAGCGGGTCAGGCAGATCCGCGATGGCCTGACCGAAGCGCTACGCACCCCCGAGGACTACCCGGCGATCATCCAGCGCCGGGTCCCGCGCCAGCTCAAGCACTTCGATTTCCCACCGCAGGTGACCATTCTCAACGATGCCCAGCGCCCGGTGACCATCCTCGAGATCACCGCCCCGGACCGGCCCGGCCTGCTGGCGCGGATCGGGCGGATCTTCCTGGAGTTCGACATCTCGCTGCAGAACGCCAAGATCGCCACTCTCGGCGAGCGCGTGGAGGACGTGTTCTTCATCACCGACGCCGACAACCAGCCGCTGTCCGACCCGCAGCTGTGCAGCCGCCTGCAGGAGGCCATCGTCCAGCAGTTGCAGGCCGGCCAGGCCAGCGATGCCAGCCCCACCCGCATGACCTTTTGACGATAACGAGACCTTGCGCCAATGAACCCAGCACTGACCCAGCTCCAGCCCTACCCGTTCGAGAAACTGCGTGCCCTGCTGGGGAGCGTGAAGCCGGCGGCGGACAAACGCCCGATCGCCCTGTCGATCGGCGAGCCGAAGCACGAATCGCCGGCCTTCGTCGCCAAGGCCATGGCTGACAACCTCGACAAGCTGGCGGTTTACCCCAGCACCCTGGGCCTGCCGGCCCTGCGCCAGGCCATCGGCCAGTGGTGCGAACGGCGCTTCAGCGTGCCGGCCGGCTGGCTGGACGCCGACCGCCATATCCTGCCGGTCAACGGCACCCGCGAGGCGCTGTTCGCCTTCACCCAGGCCGTGGTCGATCGCTCGGCAGATGGCCTGGTGGTCAGCCCCAACCCGTTCTACCAGATCTACGAAGGCGCGGCCCTGCTGGCGGGCGCCACCCCGCACTACCTGCCCTGCCTGGAAGACAATGGCTTCAACCCCGACTTCGACGCCGTGCCGGCCGAAGTCTGGAAACGTTGCCAGATCCTGTTCCTGTGCTCCCCGGGCAACCCCACCGGCGCCCTGGTGCCGATGGACACCCTGAAAAAGCTGATCGCCCTGGCCGACGAGCACGACTTCGTGATCGCCGCCGATGAGTGCTACAGCGAGCTGTACTTCGACGAGGACGCGCCACCACCGGGCCTGCTCAGCGCCTGCGCGCAGCTGGGCCGTCATGACTTCAAGCGCTGCGTGGTGTTCCACAGCCTGTCCAAGCGCTCCAACCTGCCGGGGCTGCGTTCGGGCTTCGTCGCGGGCGACGCCGCGATCATCAAGCCGTTCCTGCTGTACCGCACCTACCATGGTTGCGCCATGCCGGTGCAGACCCAGCTGGCCAGCATCGCCGCCTGGCAGGACGAGGCCCATGTGCGCGACAACCGCGACCAGTACCGCGCCAAGTACGATGCCGTGCTCGACATCCTGCAGCCAGTGCTCGATGTGCAACGCCCGGACGGCAGCTTCTACCTGTGGGCCAAGGTGCCAGGCAGCGACGCCGACTTCACCCGCGACCTGTTCGAGGCCGAGCATGTGACCGTGGTGCCAGGTTCGTACCTCTCCCGCGAAGTGGACGGGGCCAATCCGGGCGCTGGGCGCGTGCGCATGGCGCTGGTCGCGCCGCTGGCCGAGTGCATCGAGGCGGCCGAGCGGATTCGCGCGTTCCTGGGCCGCTGATGGCAGGCGCCCCTCCTCACAGGGGGGCGCAATCTCAATCGAGGCAAGCATTAAGTACCGTCAGTGCAGAACGCTGGCGACCGATAGTTGGCACCTCCCAACCCCTGAAGGTGCACAACGATGTCCGATGTTCTCGTGGCAAACGCGACCTACCGCCTACGCCAGAAGCTGCAACTGCCCCAAGCGATGAAGCCGCGCAAGAAGCGCTCGGTGGCCGATCATTCCGTGTTCTGGCGCCCAGGCCAGACGCTGAGGATCTCGTTCATCGGTACGCCCTGCCCGTGGCTCAAGAAAGCGATCTTCGACACCGCGTGCCAATGGCTGAAATACGCCAACCTGACATTCGAACTCCTCGACAACAACGTCAACGAAGCCGAGATCCGCATCCAGACCGATGTGCAGGAAGGCGTGAATTTCAGTTTCCTGGGCAACCAGGCCCTGGAAGTGGACGGCGCCACCATGGCATTGGGGGTCAAGCTGTCGGACCCGTTGTTCGAGTCGTACGTATTGCATGAGTTCGGGCACGCATTGGGCATGGAGCACGAGCACCAGCACCCACAAGCCAACATCCCCTGGGACCTGGACGCGTTGCGCCAGTTGCTGGCCGTGCTCCTGGTCGACGAGGCCAACAACCCGGATGACCTCGACGAGCTGATCGAAGAGGACCTCGCCACTCAGTTCCTGCCACTGCCCGACAACGGCGACCTGCTCATCCTGCCCTATGACAGCCAGTCGATCATGCATTACCGCATCAGGCAGAAGCTCACGCACCATGGCTTCAAGCGCAGCCATAACCTGAAAATAAGCAAGAAGGACAAGCGCTTCATGCGCCTGGTCTATCCGGCTTCGTGCAAGTAACTAGCGGACCTGCCCGAGATTGGCCTCGCTCAGGTCCAGCTCGCCCAGCACCTGGCGCACCACTTCGTCCCCCACCAAGTGTTGGCGATGCAGCTCGTACAGTTCCAGCCGTTGCGCACGCAGGGCGCGCAGGCGCAAACGACGCTCCAGCTGATCCATCTGCTCGGCCAGCGCCCTGGCCTCGGCGCTGTCGTTGTAGCTGTCCAGCTCATCGCGGTACTCGGCCATCAGCCGCGCCTTGAGCTCGGTGGCCAGAGTCGCCTGGGCGGCATCCTGCGGCGCGTTGGCATCGATCACCTCCTCGGCCTCGAGCGCATGGATCGCCGCCTCTGCCGTGCGTCGCCAGGCCTCCTGCACTTCCTGGTGCAAGCGCTCGTCCGGGCTCTTGGTCACGCCGCGCAGCAGGATCGGCAAGGCAATGCAGGCGCTGACCAGCGACAGCAGTATCACCCCGGCGGCGATGAAGATGAGCAGGTCGCGCTCGGGGAACGCCTTGCTCGCGCCGATCAGCAGCGGCACCGACATCACGCCCGCCAGGGTCACCGCGCCGCGTACGCCGCCCAGGGTCAGCAACCAGCACGAGCGCGCAGTCGGCATCAGCACCAGCGCGGGCTTGCCACGCCAGCGTCTAACCACGCCGATAGCTCGCCAGATGCTCTGCACCCAGATGAACCGCAACAGCACCAGCGTGGCGAAGATTGCCACCACATCCAGGCAGCGCCAGGCCAGGGTCGACCACACGGCAGCCTCGTCGCTCACCACCGCCTTGATGATGTCCGGCAGTTGCAGGCCCAGCAGCAGGAAGATCAGCCCGTTGAAGGCGAACTCCAGCAGCGACCAGACACTGCGGTTGAGCAGGCGGGTGCTGGTCTGCCGGGGCAGCAGGTCCAGCCAGCTCTGCATCATCCCGGCGGCCACCGCCGAGAGAATGCCGGACACGCCGAGGCGCTCAGCGAGCACGTAGGCGGCAAAGGGCAGCAGCAGCATGAACACCACATGGGTGGCCGGGTCGTCCCAGCCACGGGTGATCATCCACATGCGCAGGCGCCCGACCAGCCAGCTCAACGCCACCCCCACCGCCAGGCCACCAAGGGCGACCAGGACGAAAGTCAGGCTGGCCTCGGTCAACGAGAATACCCCGGTTATCGCCGCCACCAGGGCGAACTTGAAGGTCACCAGGCCCGAGGCGTCGTTCATCAGCGCCTCGCCCTGAAGCATGTGCATCAGCGGTGTCGGCAGACGGTCCTGGGCGATGGCCGACACGGCCACGGCGTCGGTGGGCGACAGCACCGCCGCCAGGGCGAAGGCCACCGCCAGCGGAATGCTCGGCAGCAACCAGTGGATGAAGTAGCCGGCCCCGACCACGGTGAACAGCACCAGCCCCACCGCCAGCGCCACCACCGGTCCGCGGATGCGCCACAGTTCGCGCTTGGGCATGCGCCAGCCGTCGGCGAACAGCAGCGGCGGCAGGAACAGGAACAGGAACAGCTCAGGGTCCAGCGCCACGTGCAGCCCCAGGGTCGGCCAGGCCAGTAAGGCGCCGGCGCCGATCTGCACCAGCGGCAAGGGCAGCGGCAGCACCCGCCCGACCAGTTTTGACACGCTCACCAGCATCAGCAGGATAAGGACGGTATAGGCTGACTGCATCGGCAAGCTTCCTGTTTGATCGGAGAAACCACAGCGAGGCGAAACATCGCCATTGAAACAATATGTTAGCGGGGACGCGCTATCGTGGACCGCTGCACGATAGTCGCAGCCTGGCCGTGAATATGTAACACAATGCTACGCGAGAAGCGGTGAAACACATCGGCGTGGCCTTCCAGCCCGCAGCCGTGGCGCCAGCCCCATCGATGCCGCATAATCGGCCCACCCAATCTTCAAGGAGCATCGGGGACGCCCGGCCCGACCAGGCTGCCCCAGGCATTCAATGGCTTACACTCTCTACGGCATCAAAGCCTGCGACACCATGAAAAAGGCCCGCACCTGGCTTGAAGACAAGGCCATCGGCTTCGACTTCCACGACTACAAGACCCAGGGCATCGACCGCGACAGCCTGAACCGCTGGTGCGACGAGCACGGCTGGGAAGTCGTGCTGAACCGCGCCGGGACCACCTTCCGCAAGCTCGATGACGCCAGCAAGGCCGATCTCGACCAGGCCAAGGCCGTCGAATTGATGCTCGCCCAACCGTCGATGATCAAGCGCCCGGTGCTCGACCTCGGCGAGCGCACGCTGGTCGGCTTCAAGCCCGACCTGTACGCCGCGGCGCTGACCTGATCCCGCATTACGCTCCATCCCAATTTCGTACGAGGTAATCGCATGTCTCAATCGCTGTTCAGCCTGGCCTTCGGTGTCGGCACCCAGAACCGCCAGGGCGCCTGGCTGGAAGTCTTCTACGCACAGCCTGTGCTCAAGCCCTGCGCCGAACTGGTCGCGGCCGTTGCACCGGTACTGGGCTATGAAGGGGGCAACCAGGCCATCGCCTTCACCACCGCCCAGGCCGCCCAGCTGGCCGACGCGCTCAAGGGCGTCGATGCCGCCCAGGCCGCGCTGCTGACCCGCCTGGCCGAGAGCCACAAGCCGCTGGTCGCCACCCTGCTGGCCGAAGACGGCGCGCTGACCTCCACCCCCGAGGCCTACCTCAAGCTGCACCTGCTGTCGCACCGCCTGGTCAAGCCGCACGGCGTATCGCTGGCCGGCATCTTCCCGCTGCTGCCGAACGTCGCCTGGACCAACCAGGGCGCGGTCGACCTGGCCGAGCTGGCCGAGCTGCAACTGGAAGCGCGCCTGAAAGGCGAACTGCTGGAAGTGTTCTCGGTGGACAAGTTCCCGAAGATGACCGACTACGTCGTGCCGGCCGGCGTGCGCATCGCCGACACCGCCCGTGTGCGCCTGGGCGCCTACATCGGCGAAGGCACCACCATCATGCACGAAGGCTTCGTCAACTTTAACGCCGGCACCGAAGGCCCGGGCATGATCGAAGGCCGCGTCTCCGCCGGCGTGTTCGTCGGCAAGGGCTCGGACCTGGGCGGCGGCTGCTCGACCATGGGTACCCTGTCCGGTGGCGGCAACATCGTCATCAAGGTCGGCGAAGGCTGCCTGATCGGCGCCAACGCCGGCATCGGCATCCCGCTGGGCGACCGCAACACCGTCGAGGCCGGCCTGTACATCACCGCCGGCACCAAGGTGAACCTGCTGGACGAGAACAACCAGCTGGTCAAGGTGGTCAAGGCCCGCGACCTGGCCGGCCAGACCGACCTGCTGTTCCGTCGCAACTCGCTCAATGGCGCGGTGGAGTGCAAGACCCATAAGTCGGCCATCGAGCTGAACGAGGCGCTGCACGCGCACAACTGAGAACCTGCCCAGGTTTGAAGTGATAAGATCGGGTCTGCTCACAGGCTTTGCTTGTGGGCAGACCCGATTTTTATTCCAGGCCCCGCTAACATGTTCCAGCCCTCTCCCTGGCGCGCCGATTTCCCCGCCATCGCCGCCCTGCAACGGCAGCACCAGACCTACCTGGACAGCGCCGCCACCACCCAGAAGCCCCAGGCCTTGCTGGATGCCCTGAGCCATTACTATGGCCATGGCGCCGCCAACGTGCACCGCGCCCAGCACCTGCCCGGCGCCCTGGCCACCCAGGCCTTCGAGGGTACCCGCGACAAGGTCGCCGCCTGGCTCAATGCCGCCGACTCGCGGCAGATCGTTTTCACCCACGGCGCCACCTCGGCCCTGAACCTTCTGGCCTATGGCCTGGAGCACCGCTTCGAGGCCGGTGACGAAATCGCCGTCAGCGCCCTGGAACACCACGCCAACCTGCTGCCCTGGCAACAACTGGCGCATCGACGTCAACTGCGCCTGGTGATCCTGCCGGTGAACGACCTGGGGCATGTCGACCTGGAACAGGCCCTGCAACTGATCGGCCCGCGCACCCGCTTGCTGGCGATCAGCCAGTTGTCCAATGTGCTGGGAACCTGGCAGCCGCTGGCACCGTTGCTGGCCCATGCCCGAGCCCAAGGCGCGCTGAGCGTGGTCGATGGCGCGCAAGGCGTGGTCCATGGTCGCCACGACGTGCAGCAACTGGACTGCGACTTCTATGTGTTTTCCAGCCACAAGCTCTACGGCCCGGATGGCGTGGGCGTGCTGTACGGCCGCCAGCAGGCGCTGGCACTGCTGCGCCACTGGCAGTACGGCGGCGAGATGGTGCAGTTGGCGGACTACCAGGAGGCCAGCTTCCGCCCGGCACCGCTGGGCTTCGAAGCCGGCACGCCGCCGATCGCGGGTGTCATCGGACTGGGCGCCACCCTGGATTACCTGGCCAGCCTCGATGCCAACGCGGTGGTTGCCCATGAGGCCACCCTGCACCAGCATCTGGTACGCGGTCTGGCTGATCGCGAGGGGGTTCGTCTGCTCGGCGCGCCCCAGGTGGCGCTGGCCAGTTTCGTCATCGATGGGGTGCACAACGCCGATATTGCCCACCTGCTGACCGAACAGGGCATCGCCGTGCGCGCCGGGCATCATTGCGCCATGCCGCTGCTCAGGCACCTGGGCCTGGACGGCGCGATCCGCGTGTCGTTGGGGCTCTATTCCGACAGCGACGACCTGCAACGTTTCTTCGAGGCGCTCGACCAGGGCCTGGAGCTGCTGCGATGAGCCTGTCGGCCGAGGCCAGCCAGGCGCTGGAGAGTTTCCAGCAGGCGCGCGGCTGGGAGCAGCGGGCGCGGTTGCTGATGCAGTGGGGGGATCGCCTTGAGCCTTTGACGGATGCGGAGAAGACCGAGGACAACCGCGTGCACGGTTGCGAAAGCCTGGTATGGCTGGTGGCGGTGCAAGATGACGGCCAATGGCGGTTCAAGGCCGGCAGCGATGCGCGGATGCTGCGGGGCTTGCTGGCGCTTCTGCTGGTGCGGGTGCAAGGCTTGGCCAGCGATCAACTGATGGGGTTGGACCTGAGCGCCTGGTTTACCCAGTTGGGGCTGGAGCGGCAGTTGTCGCCGTCACGCAGCAATGGGCTGCATGCGGTGTTGCTGAAGATGGCGGAGCTGGTGTCTAACCGTTGAATCGGTGCTGCCCTCTTCGCGGGTAAACCCGCTCCCACAGGAAGTGTGCAAGACCTGTGGGAGCGGGTTTACCCGCGAAGGGCCCCATTTATTCAGGCTTGATCCGCTCAGAAGGCCGGCGCGCCCCGGCCACCAGTTTCTCCACGGCCTTGCTCGCCGCGACCATGCCGAAGGTCGCGGTCACCATCATCACCGCACCGAATCCACCGGCGCAGTCCAGGCGCACGCCTTCACCGACAAAGCTCTTCTGCAGGCACACGCTGCCATCCCCCTTGGGGTAGCGCAGTTGTTCGCTGGAGAACACGCATGGCACGCCATAGTTGCGGCTGGTGTTGCGCGAGAAGTTGTAGTCGCGGCGCAAGGTCGAGCGCACCCGTGAAGCCAACGGGTCGTTGAAGGTCTTGTTGAGGTCGCCAAGCTGGATCTGGGTCGGGTCGATCTGCCCGCCGGCACCACCGGTGGTGACGATGGCGATCTTGCGACGGCGACACCAGGCGATCAGCGCCGCCTTGGCCATCACGCTGTCGATGCAGTCGATCACGCAGTCCATCTGCTCGGTGATGTACTCAGCCATGGTCTCGCGGGTGACGAAATCGGCCACCGCATGCACCGTGCAGGCTGGGTTGATCGCCCGCAGGCGCTCGGCCATCACCTCGACCTTGGCTCGGCCGACCTGGCCTTCGAGGGCATGGGCCTGACGGTTGGTGTTGCTCACGCAGACATCGTCCAGGTCGAACAGGCTGATCTCGCCCACGCCGCTGCGGGCCAGGGCCTCGGCCGCCCACGAGCCAACCCCGCCAATGCCGACGATGGCCACATGGGCCTGACTCAGGCGCTGCAAGCCGTCGTCGCCGTAGAGCCGGGCGACGCCGGCGAAGCGTGGATCTTCTGTGCTCATGCTGATACCCCGAAAAAACCGGCGCGCATTATAGGCCAAGCCATGGGCTCGCGGGCATAGCGCACGGCCCGATCACGCCACCTGGGCGTGCCAGAGCGGCCACGGATTGGAAAAAATCCTGCCATGCCTGCTTTAATGTCCTATCAAGCAACTATATCTGGACGACAGCCAGGCGGACTGAGAACTACATCCTCTGTCGACAATCCAACGGATTACCTTCCCCGGAATCCGTAGGACCCACGCCCCAGCGGCGACGCCTCGCTCCCCTCTTCGGAACCTCGAACACCTATGTCATCACGTAAATTCGGTCTCAACCTGGTGGTGGTCCTGGCCATCGCCGCGCTGTTCACCGGGTTCTGGGCCTTGATCAACCGCCCGGTATCCGCCCCCGCCTGGCCGGAACAGATTTCCGGTTTCTCCTACTCGCCGTTCCGTCTCGGCCAGAGCCCACAGAAGGGCCAATACCCCAGCGAGGACGAGATCCGCCAGGACCTCGAGCAACTGAACAAGCTGACCGACAACATCCGTATCTACACCGTCGAGGGTACCCAGGCCGAGGTGCCGCGCCTGGCCGAAGAGCTTGGCCTGCGTGTCACCCTGGGGATCTGGATCAGCAACGATCAGGAACGCAATGAGCGGGAGATCGAAAAGGCCATCGGCCTGGCCAACACCTCGCGCAGCGTGGTGCGGGTAGTGGTCGGCAACGAAGCATTGTTCCGCGAGGAAGTCACCGCCGAGCAACTGATCGGATACCTGGACCGGGTCCGCGCCGCGGTCAAGGTGCCGGTGACCACCAGTGAGCAGTGGCACATCTGGAAGGAGCACCCGGAACTGGCGAAACACGTCGACCTGGTCGCCGCGCACATCCTGCCCTACTGGGAGTTCGTGCCCATGAAGGACTCGGTGCAGTTCGTCCTCGACCGTGCCCGCGAGCTGCGCAAGCAGTTCCCGCGCAAGCCGCTGCTGTTGTCCGAGGTCGGCTGGCCAAGCAACGGCCGCATGCGCGGCGGCGCCGACGCCACCCAGGCCGACCAGGCCATCTACCTGCGCACCCTGGTCAACACCCTCAACCGCCGCGGCTACAACTATTTCGTCATCGAAGCCTACGATCAGCCGTGGAAGGCCAGCGACGAAGGCTCGGTGGGCGCCTACTGGGGCGTGTACAACGCCGAGCGCCAGCAGAAATTCAACTTCGAGGGCCCGATCGTGGCGATCCCGCAATGGCGCGCCCTGGCCGTGGCCTCGGTGGTGCTGGCGATGATCGCCCTGGCCATCCTGCTGATCGACGGCTCGGCCCTGCGCCAGCGCGGGCGCACCTTCCTCACCTTCATCACCTTCCTGTGCGGGTCGGTGCTGGTGTGGATCGCCTATGACTACAGCCAGCAGTACAGCACCTGGTTCAGCCTCACCGTGGGCGTGCTGCTGGCGCTGGGCGCCCTCGGGGTGTTCATCGTGCTGCTGACCGAGGCCCATGAACTGGCCGAGGCGGTGTGGATTCACAAGCGACGGCGGGAGTTCCTGCCCGTGCAGGGCGACAGCGCCTACCGGCCCAAGGTCTCGGTGCACGTGCCGTGCTACAACGAACCGCCGGAGATGGTGAAGCAGACCCTCGACGCCCTCGCCGCGCTGGACTACCCGGACTACGAAGTGCTGGTGATCGACAACAACACCAAGGACCCGGCCGTGTGGGAGCCGCTCAAGGCCCACTGCGAAAAGCTCGGCGAGCGCTTCAGGTTCTTCCACGTCGCGCCGCTGGCCGGTTTCAAGGGTGGCGCGCTGAACTACCTGATCCCGCACACGGCCAAGGACGCCGAGGTGATCGCGGTGATCGACTCGGACTACTGTGTCGATCGCAACTGGCTCAAGCACATGGTGCCGCACTTTGCCGACCCGAAGATCGCCGTGGTGCAATCGCCCCAGGACTACCGCGACCAGCACGAGAGCGCTTTCAAGAAGCTGTGCTACAGCGAATACAAGGGCTTTTTCCATATCGGCATGGTCACCCGCAACGACCGTGACGCGATCATCCAGCACGGCACCATGACCATGACCAGGCGCAGCGTGCTCGAGGAGCTGGGCTGGGCCGAGTGGTGCATCTGCGAGGATGCCGAGCTTGGCCTGCGCGTGTTCGAGAAGGGTCTGTCGGCAGCCTATGCCCATAACAGCTACGGCAAGGGCCTGATGCCCGACACCTTCATCGACTTCAAGAAACAGCGTTTCCGCTGGGCCTATGGCGCCATCCAGATTATCAAGCACCACGCCGGCGCCCTGCTGCGCGGCAAGGGCAGCGAGCTGACCCGCGGCCAGCGCTACCACTTCCTGGCCGGCTGGCTGCCATGGATCGCCGACGGCATGAACATCTTCTTCACCGTCGGCGCGCTGCTGTGGTCGGCGGCGATGATCATCGTGCCGCACCGGGTCGACCCGCCGCTGATGATGTTCGCCATTCCGCCGCTGGCGCTGTTTTTCTTCAAGGTCGGCAAGATCGTCTTCCTCTACCGCCGCGCGGTTGGGGTCAACATGAAAGATGCCTTCGCTGCAGCGCTGGCGGGGCTGGCGCTGTCGCACACCATTGCCAAGGCGGTGCTGTACGGTTTCTTCACCAGCAGCATGCCGTTTTTCCGCACACCGAAGAATGCCGACAGCCACGGTGTGCTGGTGGCGATCTCCGAAGCCCGCGAAGAGCTGTTCATCATGTTGCTGCTGTGGGGCGCGGCGCTGGGGATCTACCTGGTGCAGGGGCTGCCGAGTTCGGACATGCGCTTCTGGGTGGCGATGTTGCTGGTGCAGTCGTTGCCGTACCTGGCGGCGCTGGTGATGGCGTTGCTGTCGTCGTTGCCCAAGCCCGCCGAGAAGGTTGCAGAGCCACAACAGGCTTGAGATCGCCGGGGGCGCGTTGCGCCCCTTTCGCGGCACAAGGCCGCTCCTACACAGGCAGCGCGGTCTTTGTAGGAGCGGCCTTGTGCCGCGAAAGGGCCGTAACGCGGCCCCATTCCACCATGGTTTGATATAAGATAACGCCCCTCAGTTTCCCCGCCTTGCCTTGCCCCGGAGTCCTTCAATGACGGCCCCAGCCGAGCTCTCGCCTACCCTGCAACTGGCCTGCGACCTGATCCGTCGCCCCTCGGTCACCCCGGTCGATGCCGATTGCCAGACCCAGATGATGAACCGCCTGGGCGCCGTCGGCTTCCAGCTCGAGCCGATGCGCATCGAGGACGTCGACAACTTCTGGGCCAGCCATGGCACCCAGGACGGCCCGGTGCTGTGCTTCGCCGGCCACACCGACGTGGTCCCCACCGGCCCGGTGCAACAGTGGCAGCATGAACCGTTCGAGGCGCTGATCGATGCCGACGGCATGCTCTGCGGCCGCGGCGCCGCCGACATGAAGGGCAGCCTGGCTTCCATGGTGGTAGCCAGCGAGCGCTTCGTGCACGATTACCCGAACCACCGCGGCAAGGTCGCCTTCCTGATCACCAGCGACGAGGAAGGCCCGGCCCACCACGGCACCAAGGCCGTGGTCGAGCGCCTCAAGGCACGCAACGAACGCCTGGACTGGTGCATCGTCGGCGAACCGTCCAGCACCACCCTGCTCGGTGACGTGGTCAAGAACGGCCGTCGCGGCTCACTTGGCGCCAAGCTGACCGTGCGCGGCAAGCAAGGCCACGTGGCCTACCCACACCTGGCGCGCAACCCGATCCACCTGGCCGCGCCGGCCCTGGCGGAACTTGCCGCCGAGCACTGGGACGAAGGCAACGCGTTCTTCCCGCCGACCAGCTTCCAGATCTCCAACCTCAACTCCGGTACCGGCGCCACCAACGTGGTCCCGGGCGAGCTGACCGCGCTGTTCAACTTCCGCTTCTCCACCGAATCGACGGTCGAAGGCCTGCAGCAGCGCGTCGCGGCAATCCTCGACAAGCATCAGCTGGAATGGAACATCGACTGGGCGCTGTCGGGCCTGCCGTTCCTCACCGAGCCGGGCGACCTGCTCGATGCGGTGTCGTCGAGCATCAAGGCGGTCACCGGTCGCGAAACCCGCCCATCGACCAGCGGCGGTACCTCCGACGGCCGCTTCATCGCCACCATGGGCACCCAGGTGGTCGAGCTCGGCCCGGTCAACGCCACCATCCACCAGGTGGACGAACGCATCCTGGCCAGCGACCTCGACCTGCTGACCGAGATCTACTACCAGACCCTGGTACGGTTGCTCGCCTGATGCTCTCCTGCCCTCTCTGCCAGGCGCCGCTGGCGCAACTCGACAATGGCGTGGCCTGCCCCGCCGGCCACCGTTTCGACCGCGCCCGCCAGGGCTACCTGAACCTGCTGCCGGTGCAGCACAAGAACAGCCGCGATCCGGGCGACAACCAGGCCATGGTCGAAGCCCGCCGCGATTTCCTCGACGCCGGCCACTACGCCCCGGTAGCGCACCGCCTGGCGCAACTGGCTGCCGAGCGCCAGCCACAGGCCTGGCTGGACATCGGCTGCGGCGAAGGCTACTACACCGCGCAGATCGCCCAGGCCCTGCCGGCCGCCGACGGCTACGCCCTGGATATCTCCCGCGAGGCGGTCAAGCGCGCCTGCCGCCGCGCCCCCGAGGTGACCTGGATGGTCGCCAGCATGGCCCGCGTGCCCATGGCCGATGCCAGTTGCGGCTTCATCGCCAGCGTGTTCAGCCCGCTCGACTGGCAGGAGGCCAGGCGCCTGCTCGCCCCCGGCGGCGGCCTGATGCGGGTCGGACCGACCAGCGGCCACCTGATGGAACTGCGCGAGGTGCTCTACGATGAAGTGCGCCCGTACGCCGACGACAAGCACCTGGCCCTGGTCCCCGAGGGCATGGCCCACGCCCACGGCGAGATCCTCGAGTTCCGCCTGAGCCTGGCCGACGCCAAGGCCCGCGCCGACCTGCTGGCCATGACCCCGCACGGCTGGCGTGCCAGCGCCGAGAAGCGCGCACGGGTGATCGACCAGCCCGAACCCTTTGAGGTCACCGTTTCCATGCGTTATGACTATTTCGTGCGCCAAGACTGAGCACACTGGAGCCCCCCATGCGTCAACCCGATATCGAGATCTACCTCAAGGACGACGACGTCGATCACAAGCAGATCGCCGACTGGCTCGCCCTGGCCCTGGGCCCGTGCAGCGAATGGAAGCAGAAAGGCCAGACCTTCAAGTGCATGGCCGGTAACATTCCGGTCACCTGGTTACCGAAAGCTGTGGGGAAATGGAACAGCCTGTACCTGGAAAGCGACCAGACCCCGTGGGCCGACGACATCGCCTGCGCCCGTGCGGCATTCGCCGCGCTCAACGTCGAAGTGCGCTGTGCGCCTGGCAGCTGGGCGGAGGAAGACGGGGAAGAAGATGCCGATCGCTGGATCCGCATCAGCGCCGACGGTGAACAGGAAATCACCTGGCGCACGAACTGAAGGCGTTCGCATCAGGCTGCAAGTTCCACGGTCAACTTGCAGCTTGAGCGTACAGCCGCGAGGCTCAGAGCCCTACCACGTCCTCGGCCTGCAGGCCTTTCTGGCCTTGCACGAGGGCGTACTCGACCTGCTGCCCTTCGACCAGGGTGCGATGCCCCTCACCGCGGATAGCCCGATAGTGGACGAACACGTCCGCACCACCTTCGCGCTGAATGAAGCCATAACCCTTGGCATCGTTGAACCACTTCACATTCCCAGTCTCACGAGACGACATCTGAACTACTCCGGATTTTTATTTTGAAGATCGCCTTGCTGGCGCGGGTTCACCGTCCGCGCCGACGCAGCTTGCACGAATATCCTGCAAGCGGCAGGCCGAGTATATGACAGGGAACAAAAAAAATTCATGACAGGGTCATTTTTGGCCGAATTTTGCTGAACTTACGCAGATACGGCAGACTAACGGGCAGTAAAACACGAAAACTTTCACCCAGGGCCCCACCCCATGACCCGTTCCCCCCTGCGCCGCCTCATCTTCGGCGCCCTGCGTCGCGTTCTCTACCTGTGGGTGCGCTCCGAAACCATCAACCAGTCCTCGCTGACGCTCAAGCTCGACCGCAGCCGACCGGTGTTCTACGCCCTCTCCTCGCCGTCGCTCACCGATCTGGCCGTGATCGACCACGAGTGCACCAAGGCGGGGCTGCCACGTCCGGTGCTGCCGGTGGCCGTCGGCCCGCTGCAGGAGCCCGCGGCGTTCTTCTACCTGACCCCCGAGCCTGACTGGCTCGGCCGCCAGGACAAACGCGGCGCGCCACCGACGCTCGAGCGCCTGGTCGCGGCGATCAGCCAGCACGCCGAGGAAGACGCGCAGATCATTCCGGTCAGCGTTTTCTGGGGCCAGACCCCCGCCAGCGAGTCGAGCCCGTGGAAGCTGCTGTTCGCCGACAGCTGGGCCGTCACCGGCCGCCTGCGCCGCCTGCTCAGCGTGCTGATCCTGGGGCGCAAGACCCGCGTGCAGTTCTCCGCGCCGATCCACCTGCGCGAGCTGGTGCAGCACAACAAGGGGCATGAGCGCACCGTGCGCATGGCCCAGCGCATGATGCGCGTGCATTTCCGCAACCTGAAGACCGCGGTGATCGGCCCCGACATCTCGCACCGACGCAACCTGGTCAAGGGCCTGGTGCACGACCCGCTGGTGCGCCAGGCCATCAGCGACGAGGCCGATCGCGAGAAGATCCCCTACGCCAAGGCCGAGGCCAAGGCGCTGCACTATGGCAACGAGATCGCCTCGGACTACACCTACACCGCCATCCGCTTCCTCGAAGTGGTGCTCAGCTGGTTCTGGAACAAGATCTACGACGGCATCAAGGTCAACCACATCGAGCAGGTGCAGGGCATCGCCCCCGGCCACGAGGTGATCTACGTACCCTGCCACCGCAGCCACATCGACTACCTGTTGCTGTCCTACCTGCTGTTCCGCAACGGCCTGACGCCGCCGCACATCGCCGCCGGCATCAACCTCAACATGCCGGTGATCGGCGGCCTGCTGCGCCGCGGCGGCGCCTTCTTCATGCGCCGCACGTTCAAGGGCAACCCGCTGTACACCGCCGTGTTCAACGAGTACCTGCACACCCTGTTCACCAAGGGCTTCCCGGTCGAGTACTTCGTCGAGGGCGGCCGCTCGCGCACCGGGCGCATGCTGCAGCCGCGCACCGGCATGCTGGCGATCACCCTGCGCAGCTTCCTGCGCTCCTCGCGCACGCCGATCGTCTTCGTCCCGGTGTACATCGGCTACGAGCGGGTGCTCGAAGGCCGCACCTACCTGGGCGAACTGCGCGGCGCCAGCAAGAAGAAAGAATCGATCTTCGACATCTTCAAGGTCATCGGCGCGCTCAAGCAGCGCTTCGGCCAGGTCTACGTCAACTTCGGCGAGCCGATCCGCCTCAACAGCTTCCTCGACGAACAGCAGCCCGGCTGGCGCGATCAGCCGCTCGGCCCGCAGTTCCGCCCGGACTGGCTCAACGACACCACCACCCGTCTGGGCGAGACGGTCGCCCGTCACCTGAACGAAGCCGCGGCGATCAACCCGGTCAACCTGGTGGCCCTGGCCCTGCTGTCGACCAGCCGCCTGGCCCTGGACGAACGCGCCCTGACCCGCGTACTCGACCTGTACCTGGCCTTGCTGCGCCAGGTGCCCTACTCGCCGCATACCACGCTGCCCGATGGCGACGGCAAGGCGCTGATCGACCACGTGCTGGGCATGGACCTGCTGGCCGAGCAGAAGGACGCGCTGGGGCGCATCCTCTACCTGGACGAAGCCAATGCGGTGCTGATGACCTATTACCGCAACAACGTACTGCACATCTTCGCCCTGCCGGGGCTGCTGGCGAGCTTCTTCCTCAGCAGCTCGCGCATGAGCCGCGAATTGCTGGGCCAGTACGTGCGGGCGCTGTATCCGTACCTGCAGGCCGAGCTGTTCCTGCGCTGGACGCCCGAGCAACTGGACGAGGTGATCGACCAGTGGCTGACGGCGCTGGTCGAGCAGGGGCTGCTGCGCAGGGAGCAGGACATCTACATGCGTCCAGCTCCCAGCTCGCGGCAGTTCGTCCTGCTGACCCTGCTGGCACGCACCATCACCCAGACCCTGCAGCGCTTCTACATGGCCACCTCGTTGCTGCTCAACAGCGGCCAGCACACACTGAGCGCCGAAGAGCTGGAGGAGCTGTGCGTGATGATGGCCCAGCGCCTGTCGATCCTGCATGGCCTGAACGCCCCGGAGTTCTTCGACAAGACCTTGTTCCGCCACTTCATCCAGACCCTGGTGCGCGAAGGCGTGCTGCAGCCGGACGACAACGGCAAGCTGGGTTACCACGACAAGCTTGCCGAGCTGGCCGAGGGCGTGGCCAAGCGGGTACTGTCGGCAGAGCTGCGTCTGTCGATTCGCCAGGTAGCCTTGCACCGCGATGAAACACCGGAACCTGTGGCGGTTGAGTGAACTGGCCCGATCCCGGTCTACCCGATACGCTGAACCTGCACCATTCTGCCCATAAGGAAATCCCCATGATCCGCTCCTCCCTGCGCTTCACCACCCTGTGCGCCGGCCTGCTGCTGTCGGCCAGCGCCCTGGCCCTGTCGCTCGGCGACCTGTCCCAGAGCGACGCCTCCGGCGGCCTGAAGGACGCCCTCACCCAAGGCGCGCAGATCGCCGTCAAGCAACTGAGCACCCCCGGCGGTTTCAGCAACAACCCCGACGTGCGCATCGAGCTGCCGGGCAACCTCGGCAAGGCCGCCAAGGCCATGAAGATGTTCGGCAAGGGTGAACAGGTCGAAGCCCTGGAATCCAGCATGAACAAGGCCGCCGAGGCTGCGGTGCCACAAGCCCAGGCGATCCTGGTGGACGCGGTGAAGAAGATGACCGTGACCGATGCCAAGGGCATCCTCAGCGGCGGCCAGGATTCGGCCACCCAGTACCTGAACAAGAGCAGCCGCGAGCAGATCCGCGCCAAGTTCCTGCCGATCGTCAAGCAGGCCACCGACAAGGTCGGCCTGGCCCAGCAGTACAACAACTTCGCCGGGCAAGCCGCAGGCCTGGGCGTGGTCGACGCCAAGAGCGCCAACATCGAGAGCTACGTGACCGAGAAAGCCCTGGACGGGCTGTTCGAGATGATCGCCAAGCAGGAAGAAAGCATTCGCCAGAACCCGGCCGGTGCCGCGACCAGCCTGGCCAAGAAGGTGTTCGGCGCGCTTTGAGGCGTCGGTTCCGATCGCGGGTCAAGCCCGCTCCCACCGTGGGAGCGGGCTTGACCCGCGATGTTGTCAGTCCTTCCTGACCCTGAACCACGCCGCATACAACGCCGGCAGGAACAGCAGGGTCAACACCGTGGCGACGATCAAGCCGCCCATGATCGCCACCGCCATCGGCCCGTAGAACACGCTCCTCGACAGCGGAATCATCGCCAGCACCGCCGCCAATGCGGTCAGCACGATCGGCCGGAAGCGCCGCACCGTGGCCTCGATGATCGCCTGCCAACGCGCCATCCCCGCAGCGATATCCTGTTCGATCTGGTCCACCAGGATCACCGAGTTGCGCATGATCATCCCCGCCAGGGCGATGGTCCCGAGCATGGCGACGAAACCAAACGGCTGGCGGAACACCAGCAGGAACAGGGTCACGCCGATCAACCCGAGGGGCGCGGTGAGGAACACCATGAACATCCGCGAGAAACTGCGCAGCTGGATCATCAGCAGGCTCAGCACCACCACGATGAACAGGGGCATGCCGGCGTTCACCGAGCGCTGGCCACGCTCGGAGTCTTCCACCGTGCCGCCCACTTCAAGCAGGTAGCCATCGGGCAGCTCACTCTTGATCTGGGCCAGGGTCGGCTGGATCTGCTTGACCAGGGTCGCCGGCTGTTCCTTGTCGTAGATGTCGGCACGCACGGTGACGGTGGGCAGGCGGTTGCGGTGCCAGATGATGCCTTCCTCGAAGCCGTATTCCAGGGTCGCCACCTGCGACAGGGCCACGCTCTGGCCGTTGTCGGTAGGTACTGCCAGGCTGCCCAGGCTACCCAGCTCGCGGCGCTCCTCCGAGGTGCCGCGCAGGAGGATCTCGATCAGCTCGTTGTCCTCACGGTACTGGCTGACGTTGCTGCCGGTCAGCGAGCTCTGCAGGAAGCTCGACAAGTGCGCAGTGCTCACCCCCAGGGCCCGGGCGCGGTCCTGGTCGATGTCCAGGTACACCGCCTTGCTCGGCTCCTCCCAGTCCAGGTGCACGTTGACCACATGCGGGTTCTCGCGCACCTTGGCCGCCACCTCGCGGGCCAGGGCGCGGACCTTCTCGATGTGCTCGCCGGTGACGCGGAACTGCACCGGATAGCCCACGGGTGGGCCGTTCTCCAGGCGCGTGACCCGCGAGCGCAAGTCGGGGAACTGCTGGTCGAGGGTGCCGATCAGCCAGCTGCGCAGACGCTCACGGTCCTCCAGCGACTTGGCCAGCACCACGAACTGGGCAAAGCTCGCCGCCGGCAGTTGCTGGTCCAGCGGCAGGTAGAAGCGCGGCGAGCCGGTGCCGACGTAGGCGACGTAATTGGCGATGCCATCCTGCTGCTTGAGCAGCGCCTCCAGCTGCTTGACCCGTTCGGCGGTGTTGTTCAGCGAGGCGCCTTCGGCCAGTTTCAGGTCGACCATCAGCTCCGGCCGGCCGGAGGCCGGGAAGAACTGCTGCGGCACGAAACGGAACAGCAGGATGCTGCCGACGAACGCGGCGATGGTCAGGACGATCACCGTCTTGCGCCGCCGCACGCACCACTCCACCACCCGTCTGACGCGCTGGTAGAACGGTGTGGCGTACGGATCGGGGGCATGCCCGTCGGCGCCATGGCGGGCCGCGTGAAGCTTGGCCAGGTCCGGCAGCAGGCGCTCACCCAGGTAGGGCACGAACACCACCGCGGCGACCCATGAGGTCAGCAGGGCGATGGTCACCACCTGGAAGATCGAACGGGTGTACTCCCCCGTGCCGGAAGCCGCCGTGGCGATCGGCAGGAAACCGGCGGCGGTGATCAGGGTACCTGTGAGCATCGGGAATGCCGTGCTGGTCCAGGCGTAGCTCGCTGCCTTGAGCCGGTCGTAGCCCTGCTCCATCTTGATCGCCATCATCTCCACCGCGATGATCGCGTCGTCCACCAGCAGGCCCAGGGCCAGCACCAGCGCCCCCAGGGAAATCTTGTGCAGGCCGATGCCGAAGTAGTACATGGCGGCAAAGGTCATGGCCAGCACCAGCGGGATCGCCAGCGCCACCACCAGTCCGGTGCGCAGGCCCAGGGAGAAGAAGCTCACCAACAGGACGATCGCCAGGGCCTCGATCAGCACCTGCACGAACTCGCCGACCCCGGCCTTTACCGCCGCCGGCTGGTCGGACACCTTGCGCAGCTCCATGCCCGCCGGCAGGTTTTGCGCCAGGCGGGCGAATTCGCCTTCCAGGGCCTTGCCAAGCACCAGGATGTCACCGCCGTCCTTCATCGACACCGCCAGGCCGATGGCATCCTCGCCCATGAAGCGCATGCGCGGCGCGGGCGGGTCATTGAAACCGCGCTGCACCTCGGCGACGTCGCCGATACGGAAGGTGCGGTCACCTACGCGGATGGGGAACTGGCGAATCTGCTCGACGCTGTCGAAGCGCCCGCTGACCCGCAGTTGCAGGCGCTCGCTGGGCGTCTCGAAGAAGCCTGCGGTACTCAACGCGTTCTGCTCGCGCAGCGCCTGCTGCACGGCGGCCAGCGGTATGCCCAGGGTGGCCAGCTTGACGTTGGACAGCTCGATCCAGACCTTCTCGTCCTGCAGGCCGATCAGCTCGACCTTGCCCACGTCCTTGACTCGCTGCAGCTGGATCTGGATACGGTCGGCGTAGTCCTTGAGCACCGCATAGTCGAAGCCGGCGCCGGTCAGGGCGTAGATGTTGCCGAAGGTGGTGCCGAACTCGTCGTTGAAGAACGGCCCCTGGGCTTCGGGCGGCAGGGTGTGCTTGATGTCCGCGACCTTCTTGCGGATCTGGTACCACAGCTCGGGGATGTCCTTGGAATGCATCGAATCGCGGGCCATGAAGGTGACCTGGGACTCACCGGGCCGCGAGAACGAGACGATCCGCTCGTACTCGCCAGTCTCCATCAGCTTCTTTTCGATGCGCTCGGTGACCTGGCGCGACACTTCCTCGGCGGTCGCCCCGGGCCACAGGGTGCGGATGACCATGGCCTTGAAGGTAAAGGGTGGATCCTCGCTCTGCCCCAGCTTGGTGTAGGACATGGCGCCGATCGCCGCCAGCAGGATCATCAGGAACAACACGATCTGGCGATTGCGCAGCGCCCAGGCGGAAAGGTTGAAACCCATCGGGACTTACTCCTTGGCCGCCAGGTTCACTTCACGGTTGCTGCGGTCCACAGGCCGCACCTGTTGTCCCTCGCGCAGCACATGGCCGCCCGCGGCGACCACCCAATCGCCGGCCTGCAGCCCTTCGAGCACCGGCACACTGTCGGCGCCATAGGCGCCAAGGCGCACCTGCGCGCGCTCCAGGCGGTTGTCCTTGCCGACCTTCCAGACATAGGCCTGGCCGGCCTCGGCGGTCACCGCCGAGAGCGGCACCGCCAGCGGCGAGCGTTCGGCATGCTCGATGAACACCCGGGCGCTCTGCCCCAGTTCGGCTGGCGTGTCGCTGGAGGTGAAGGCGATGCGTGCGGCAAAGGTCCGCGAACGCGGGTCCGCCGCCGGGGAAAGCTCGCGAATGCGGCCATCGAAGCGTCGGTTCGGGTGCGACCACAGCTCCACGCTCACCGTCTGGCCGACAGCAAAACCGGCGAACTGCTGCTCCGGCAGGCCGATGGCCACTTCGCGCTCACCGTCGGCGGCGAGGGTGAACACGGTCTGCCCGGCGGCCACCACCTGGCCCACCTCGACCTGGCGCTTGGCGATCACCCCGGCCTGGGGCGCGCGCAGCACCGCGTACTCGGCCTGGTTGCCGGCCACCTCGAACTCGGCCTTGGCCTGTTTCAGGCGCGCCTGGCCGGCGCGGTAGAGGTTCTCGGCGTTATCGAACTGGGAGCGGCTGACCATCTGCCGGTCCAGCAGTTTCTGGTAGCGGTCGCGCTCGGCGCGCACCAGCGCCAGGTTGGCCTCGGCCGCCGCCAGCTGGGCGCGGTTGGCCTCCAGTTGCAGGCGCACGTCCTGGGGATCGAGTTCGGCCAGCGGCTGCTCGGTCTTGACCCGCTGCCCCTCCTCCACCAGGCGCTTGTTGACCTTGCCACCGATGCGGAACGCAAGTTCAGGCTCGAAGCGCGCGCGCACCTCGCCCGGATAGCTGTCGGCCGAAGCCTGCGCGGGTTGCGGCTGGACCACCAGCGCCGGCCGCGGCGCGGCAGGTGGCGCGGCCTCCTGGCCGCAGGCGGAAAGCAGGAGCACGGCGGCTGCCGGCAGGGCGAGGGACAACGCACGACGCAACATGATGAATGACCTTTGGCAGAGGGTGCATCGAATATTTATACTGGCGAGTATATTAAGTCAGCGAACCTTGCCGGGGAAGCGGGCGTTTCAGAGAAAACTCATATTTGCGTTGCGACGTATGCTGCAGCCGACGGCTTCACGACCCGGTAAGATGTGTCCCTTTCACACTGAATGCGGTCCCTCATGTCCAACGACGCACCCATCGGCCCAGGCCGGCCCAAGGACCTGGCCAAACGAGAGGCCATCCTCGAAGCCGCCAAGCACCTGTTCCTCAGCCTTGGCTATGCCGACACCAGCATGGATGCGGTCGCGGCGGCGGCAGGTGTTTCAAAGCTCACCGTCTACAGCCATTTCACCGACAAGCAGACGCTGTTTGGCGCGGCGGTCATGTCCACCTGCCAGAACCAATTGCCTGACTTGATGTTCGAGTATCCGGAAGGGGTGGCGGTGGAGGATGTGCTGCTGAACATTGCCCGTGGGTTCCAGGCGCTGATCAGCAGTGACGAGGCGGTCAAGCTGAGTCGCCTGATCTTTGCCCTCGGGAGCCAGGATCCGGGGTTTGGGCAGTACTTCTACGAGGCGGGGCCGAAGCGGGTGATGGCCGGGATGGCGGCGCTGCTGCACTGTGTCGACCAGCGGGGGTTGCTGCGGATCGACAACCCGTTGCGGGCGGCGGAGCATTTCTTCTGCCTGGTGAAGGGGGCGCCGGATTATCGGTTGTTGCTGGGGTGTGCGCAGGCGCTGAGTGGGGATGAGGCTGAGGCGCATGTGCGGGAGGCTGTTGGGGTTTTTGTTCGGGCTTTTCGGGGGTAGATCGGGATCGGGTTCGGGGGTGGTTGTTTTGATTTTTGCATGCTCATTCGTAGGCGATGTCGACATTTAGTCACCTTTTCGCCTTTACGGCGACCTACTTTTCTCTAGGGAAAAGTAGGCAAAACCGTTCCGCTCCGTTCATCCGGCCCCTGCGCTGCGCTCCGGGGTCCCCTCGCTCCGTTCTTGCTCCCGGGAGGACCGCGCTGAACGCCCCATCCTGGGGCGCAGCGCTTGACGGCCATCCATGGCCGTCACCTCCCTCCGCAAGAACTCCGCTCGGCCTCCTGAAGTCGCAATTGGCGGCGCCTGGACTATTGCGCGCTTAGAAGCAAGAGCAAGAGCAAGAGCAAGAGCAAGAGCAAGAGCAAGAGCAAGAGCAAGAGCAAGAAATTCGAAGTTGGTTGTTTGACAGTTAATTATGTATTGGCTGTTCCTGCCCTTTCGCGGGGCAAGCCCGCTCCTACAGGTTTATATATCGCGGCGACTATTGCGTGGGAGCGGGCTTGCCCCGCGATGCGATCGGGAGATCAATTAAATTTCAACTAGCGACAGCTGCGCCAGTCCAGGCGCCGCCCGTAACTTCGCGACTTCAGGAGGCCGAACGGAGGTCTTGCGCAGGGAGGTGACGGGCATGGATGCCCGTCAAGCGCTGGGGCCCAGGATGGGCCCTGCAGCGCGGTCCTCCCGGGAGCAAGACCGGAGTGAGGGAACCCGGAGCGAAGCGGAGGGCCGGATGAATGGAGCGCAACGGCTTTGGTTACTTTGGCCAAGACCAAAGTAACCCGCCGTAAGGGCGGAAAGGTGAATAAGCGTCGACATCGCAAATGAATGCGCCTACAACTTAAAAAACAAACACCCCAACCAACCAACTAACTAACCAGCAGTCAAGCCTTCAAAGCCTTCTTGGGATATATATCATACCGACTAGACTTCCCCTCCAGACTATGACTCGGCTTGGCCCCCTCGATAATAGGCGCCTTGCGCGGCCGCTTAACCACCACCCGGTGCGTGGCCAACGCCAAAGCCGCCTCGAGCAAAGCAGGCGCATCCAGGTCATCGCCGACCAAAGGCCTGAACACCCGCATTTCCTTCTTCACCAACGCACTCTTGTCCCGATGCGGAAACATCGGATCCAGGTAGATCACCTGCGGCGCCTCCCCCTCCCAAGCCCGCATCCGCTCGATGGCATTACCAGTCAGCAACCGCATGCGCGCAACGATCGGTCCGATCTCCTCGTCCCCACGCGCCCGCGCCAGACCATCTTCCAGCAGCGCAGCGATCAACGGCTGACGCTCGATCAGGGTCATCTGGCAACCCAGGCTGGCCAGCACGAACGCATCCTTGCCCAGCCCCGCCGTGGCATCGAGCACCTGCGGCCGCACGCCCTGGGCGATGCCCACGGCCTTGGCGATCATCTGCCCGTTGCCCCCCCCGTACAACCGCCGGTGCGCCGCCTGCCCCTCGACGAAATCCACCCGCACCGGCCCCGGCGCCTGTGGCCCGAGCTGCTGGATCTGCAGCCCCTCGCCCCCCAGCTGCACGGCGAATTCCGCGGTTTCATCGACCAACGGCAAGCCCAGCCGCTCGGCCCATGCCTCGGCCTGCGCCTGGAACTGCGGGGCCAGTGCCTCGACCCTGATACCTGCGCCCTGCTGTTGCTCTACCATCCGTTCCCGTACTCGAAATAAATTAATGAAACCCCGGCCAGAGCCGATACAGGCAATATCCCGCTATTCTGCCAGAGCTCAACGTCCGCGACTGCCATGTCAGACACTCTTCCCATCGGCTTGACCTACTTGTCGCCCGTCGGCAACTACGGTCGACAGAATACCCAGGCACTGGGTGGCGTCAGCCACCTGTGGCAGGATTTCTTCGCCCAGGCCATGGCAGAGCAATCGCAAGGCGAAGTCGACACCTTCAGCCAGGCGCTGATGCAGTGCGACCAGGACAGCGGCGAACCGGTCGGCGGCGCCCGCGCCCTGGCCCTGATCGATGCCCAGCGCACCCTGCCTGTTCACGACACCGAAGTGGCTCCGCCTGAGCCGCTGTTCCTGCCCAAGGCAGAACTGGAAGCCAAGCTGCTGCCGCCCGCCCCCGAACCCTTCGACACCGTCGAACTGATCGAGCAACAGCGCCAGCTCGATATCAGCAACAGCTGGCTGCGCCCTGTGGTCATGAGCCAGGGCCACCCCACCGCCGAGCCCGGCCCCGGCCCATCGCCACGGCCGCTGTTCCTGCCGATCGCCGAGTTCGAGACCAACCTGCTCGACCCTGCGCCCGAACCCTTCGACGAGCAGACGCTGGCCAAGCAACAGAACGACCTGGAGTTCGATATCCACTGGGCGCGCCCGGTGGTGCTGAACAACGTGCGCGTACACGCCTGAGTTCAACGGCAGATCTGCCAGAAACCCATGTCCAGGTGAAAGTGGTTGTGGTGCGCGGCGTTGTAGTTCGGCCCCAAAGCCGTGCTGAAGCTCTCGCAGGCCGCCGCCTGAACTTGCCGCAGGAAGTCAGCCTTGGGGCCCTCTCCCCGCCAGTCCTGAGCCAGTACGATGCGCTGGCCATCCTTCAGGCGAAAACCGCTGATATCCAGCGCATTGGCCGTGGCATGCTGGCTGAGCCGGCCTTGCTTGCGGTGGTAGACATTGCGGCAGGCGAAACTGCCCAGATGATCGACCTGGACCACCGGCTGACCGAACACCCGCTGCGCCGCCGGCTGCAATCCATGCACTTCGAACAGCGCATAGGCCACCGCCAGCGGACAACTGGCGAGGAAACTGCTGCTCAAGCGCGCCTGTCCTCCCTCCACACGCCAGACGTTGCGCAACGGGCAAGCGGCCTGCGGCGGGCTGTCACTCTGCGGTCGATACCGCAGCGGGGTGGTCTGCAACGCCTGGCGGCATAGCTCGGGATCGTCGCGCAGGCGCGACAGCTTGTAGGGCGTCAGCAGATTCGGAGGATGCCGCACATCCAGGGCAGCCCAGGGGTTCCAGGCATCCGGTAGACGCCAGCCCGACAACCAGGCGAGCAGCACAACCAGCAACAGGCCGCCCAGCAGGGTGAACATTCTGCGCATGCGACCTCAGCGACGGAACAGATCGTTGAGCTGGGCGAAAGGCAGGGCCTGCTCGCCATAGCCGAAGGTGCCCAGCTCGCGGATCTCCAGCGCAGCCCGCTGGAAAGCGCCCAACGCCGCCCGCGCCAGCGAGGAACCGACACTGATCCGCTTCACCCCCAGGTCCTGCAACTGGTTCACACTCAAGGGCACGCCTGCCATGCCCATCAACACATTCACAGGCCTGGGGGCCACGGCCTGCACCACCGCGCGGATCTCATCGACACTGCGCAGACCCGGCGCGTACAACACGTCCGCTCCGGCTTCGGCATAAGCCTGCAACCGGCGGATGGTGTCGTCCAGGTCGAGGCGCCCGTGCAGCAGGTTCTCGGCGCGGGCACAGAGGGTGAATGGGAAGGCCAGGCTGCGGGCTGCCGTAACGGCGGCACGCACCCGTGCCACGGAGCGTTCGAAATCGTAGATCGGCGCATCGTTGCGCCCGCTGGCATCTTCAATCGAACCACCCACCAGCCCCGCCTCGGCAGCGCGCAGGATAGTCTGCGCGCAGTCTTCCGGCAGATCGCCGAAGCCGTTTTCCAGGTCCGCCGCCACCGGCAACGGCGTGGCATCGACGATGGCGCGGGCATTGTCGAGGGTCTCCTCGAGCGTCAGCGCGCCTTCGGCATCCGGCCGTCCGAGGCTGAACGCCAACCCGGCACTGGTGGTGGCCAGCGCTTCGAAACCCAGGCTGGCCAGCAACCGTGCGGAGCCGCCATCCCACGGGTTGGGAATGACGAACGCGCCATCACGCTCATGCAGTGCCTTGAAGGCTTCGGCTCGCAGGGTTTGCACATCCATGGTTCAACCTCCGACAGTCAGATCACAGTAATCCCAGTTGTTCGACCTCAGGGGCGCGCGGCAATTCAGGCAGCGCCGCCAAGCCTGGCAACAGGGTCATCAGGCGCTGGTGAAAACGCTGCGCCAGTGCCGCAGCCAGGCGGTTGTCCGAGGTGTGCAGGAATACGTAGGGGCGGCGCCCCTCTTCAATCCAGGCGGCGACCTTGTCCACCCAGGGCGTGAGAAAGCGCTCATTGGCCTTGAGCTCGGGATGGCCGATGAAGCGCACCTGCGGGTGTTGGGTAAAGGCTGCCGGGCGCGGCGGTACCTTGGGCTTCTTAGCCTGGGCATGAAGCACGGCGGGCTCGCGCGAAGCGCAGCTGAACAGCGCACGCGGATCCAGGCAGATGCGTTCGACACTACGCTCATGCAACAGCCGGTTGAGCTGGCGCTCCTCCTCGCCACGGGCGAAGAATGCGTCGTTGCGCACCTCCACCGCCACCGGCACGCCGATCTCATCGAGGAAGTACGCAAGCTCGCCCAGGCGCGCCGGGCCGAACATCGCCGGCAATTGCAGCCAGTAAGGCGACACGCGCTCGCCCAAGGGGGCCATCAGTCGGGTGAAGTCCAGCGCCGAGTCGAGCTGTTCGCGCAGGTCGCCCGCGTGGCTGACATCCCCGGGAAACTTGGCGGTGAAGCGAAACCCCGCCGGCATGATCTGCGCCCAACGCTCGACCGTCGCTGGCGCGGGACGGGCATAGAAGGTGGTGTTGCCTTCGACGGCGTTGAATACCTGGCTGTACAGCCCGAGGAATTCGCTGGTGCGAGCGTCGGCGGGGTACAGGTACTCGCGCCAGGCGTTTTCAGCCCAGGACGGGCAACCGAGGAAATAAGGGAGGGGTGATGGCGTCATCCATCAAATGTACAGGTCCAGCCCCAGTACTTCCATCTCCCAGTCGGTGAAGCCGGCAGTGGTCAGGTAGCTGGCCAGGGCCGTGGAGGTACGCCGGTCGCGGGCGCGGGGGTAGATCAGGTCCTGCTGGCGGGCCGGCAGGTTCTCGCCGCGACGGCTGGCACGGCTGACCTGTGCGTCGATGTCCTCGATGATCTCGGCATCGGCTTCGTCGATAGCTTCGTCACGCGCTGGCGCCTTGCGAGGCGTACGCTTGATGGGGTAGCTCTGTGAGGAGAAGCCGTCGATACGCATGACAGGGGCACTCAGGATCAATGATGGCAATTTAGCAGCATCAGGAATCCTTCGCTAATGCCCGAACTGATAACTGGACCACAGAACGCGCAAAAGGTTTTATCGTGAACAGCGATAGCCGACGAACTGCATTCAACGCGCCTTGGGCGTAGCCACATTATCGCGCAGATAGACCGGTTGCGCCTGCTCGGCGGCGACCGCCTCGCCCCGGGCCCAGGCGAAGCCGGCCAGGGCAAGGATGTCCAGGGCGCTGGGCAAGGCAACGGCGTCGCTCGCCGCGACCTGCACCGCCAGGCGCTCGGCGTAGCCCCAGCCGGTACCGGCGCCGAACCACTCGCCATCCAGACCTTGCGGTAGCGTTACCCGCTCGGGCGGCAGCACCATTTCCTGGTCGAGCAGGCGCATCTCACCCTGCTCGGCGCGGTAGCAACCCCAGTACACCTCGTCCATGCGCGCATCGATGGCCGCGGCCACCTGCTGCACGCCTCGCTCGCGCAGCGCGCCCTGGGCCAGGGCCGCCAGGTTGGATACCGGCAGCACCGGACGCTCGAGGGCAAAAGCCAGACCCTGGACCACGCCGATGGCGATACGCACGCCGGTGAAGGCGCCCGGGCCGCGACCGAAGGCGATGGCGTCCAGCGCGCTCAGCGCCACACCCGAGTCGGCCAGCAGCTGCTTGATCATCGGCAACAGCTTCTGCGCGTGCAGGCGTGGGGCCACCTCGTAGTGGCTGGTCACCTTGCCGTCGTGCAGCAGGGCGACGGAACAGGCTTCGGTGGCGGTATCCAGGGCCAGCAAGGTGGTCATCGAACGAGGTATCCAGGCAACAGGGGAAAAAGAGCGGCAGTATAAACGACAACGGCCCGCAAGCGGGCCGTTGTCGGACAAGGTCGACGGATCAGCTCAGGGCTGCCAGTACCTTGGCGGTGATCGACTCGACCGAGCCGACACCTTCGATGTGGCTGTACTTCGGCTTGCCGGCGTTGGCCGCCGACAGCTTCTGGTAGAAGTCCACCAGCGGCTTGGTCTGGCTGTGGTAGACCGACAGGCGGTGACGCACGGTTTCTTCCTTGTCGTCGTCGCGCTGGATCAGGTCTTCGCCGGTAACGTCATCCTTGCCTTCCACCTTCGGCGGGTTGTACTGGATGTGGTAGGTGCGACCCGAGGCCAGGTGCACGCGGCGACCGGCCATGCGGCCGACGATCTCTTCGTCGTCCACGGCGATCTCGACCACGGCGTCGATGTCGACACCGGCAGCGACCATGGCTTCAGCTTGCGGGATGGTACGCGGGAAGCCGTCGAACAGGCAGCCGTTGGCGCAGTCCGGTTGAGCGATGCGCTCCTTGACCAGGCTGATGATCAGCTCGTCGGAGACCAGCTGGCCGGCATCCATGACCTTTTTCAGCTCCAGGCCCAGCGGGGTGCCGGCCTTGACGGCGGCACGCAGCATGTCACCGGTGGAGATCTGCGGAATACCGAACTTCTCGGTGATGAACTTTGCCTGAGTACCTTTACCGGCCCCGGGAGCTCCCAGCAGAATTACGCGCATCTTGTGCTCCTCATATTTTTCTTTGCAAATCAACGGATTCGGCGCACAAGGCCAACTCCGGAAAATCGGACGAGACCGTAAAATCGGTCAAAAGGCTGCTCAAGATACACAGCGCCCGCCCCCCCGACAAGCGTCCAAAAGTGCCAGGAACGGGCCGCCCGCCGCTGGCCGGGGCACTGGTTGCGCCCGGCGCAACCGGCCATCGGGGGTTGGGTCGAGGCCAGCCCGGCTAATGACCACGACCGGCCTCGAACAACCTCAGCCGGTGTTGCGCAAACCTGCCGCGATCCCCGCCACGGTCACCAGCAAGGCCTGCTCCAACGGGCTGTCCAGAGCGGCTTCACGGCTGCGCGAGCGTGCCAGCAACTCGGCCTGCAGGCGGTGCAGCGGGTCCAGGTAGGTGTTGCGCAGACGGATGAATTCCAGGGTTTCCGGGCTGTGCGCCAGTAGCACCGGCTGCCCGGTCAGGCCCAGTACCACCTGGCACGACTGCGACAATAGGTCGCGCAGGTGCGCGCCCAACGGCAGCAGTTCGGGTTGCACCAGACGTTCGTCGTAGGCCTCGGCGATTTGTGCATCGGCCTTGGCCAGGACCATCTCCAGCATGTCGATGCGGGTGCGGAAGAACGGCCATTGCTCGCGCATCTGCGCCAGCAGCGCCCCCTGCCCGCGTGCCAGGGCATTGTTCAGCGCCGTTTCCCAGCCCAGCCAGGCCGGCAGCATCAGCCTTGTCTGGGTCCAGCCGAAGATCCACGGGATCGCCCGCAGGCTCTCGATGCCCCCGGCGCGGCGCTTGGCCGGCCGGCTGCCCAGCGGCAGACGGCCGAGCTCCTGCTCGGGGGTGGACTGGCGGAAGTACTCGACGAAGTCCGGGTTCTCGCGCACCACGCCGCGGTAGGCCTTGACGCCATCGGCGGCCAGCTGGTCCATCAATGCGCGCCAGGCCGGCTCCGGCGGTGGCGGCGGCAGCAGGGTCGCCTCCAGCACGGCGGCCAGGTAGAGGTTGAGGTTCTGCTCGGCAATGCCAGGCAAGCCGAACTTGAAGCGGATCATCTCGCCCTGCTCGGTGGTGCGGAAACGTCCGCCCACCGAGCCCGGCGGCTGCGACAGGATCGCCGCGTGGGCCGGTCCGCCACCGCGCCCGACCGTGCCGCCCCGGCCATGGAACAGCAGCAGCTCGACCTGATGCTCGCGACAGATGCGCACCAGGTTCTCCTGGGCGCGATACTGGGCCCAGGCCGCCGCGGTGGTGCCGGCGTCCTTGGCCGAGTCGGAATAGCCGATCATCACCTCCTGTGGCCCCTGCAGGCCTGCGCGATAACCCGGCAAACCGAGCAGGCGCTCCATCACCGGGCCCGCGTTGTCCAGGTCAGCCAGGGTCTCGAACAGCGGCACCACGCGCATCGACCGGGTCAGCCCGGCCTCCTTCAGCAGCAACTGCACCGCCAGCACATCGGAGGCCGCGCCGGCCATGGAGATCACGTACGACCCCAGCGACGCCGCAGGCGCGGCGGCGATCTCGCGGCAGGTGGCGAGCACCTCGGCCGTCTCGGCCTGGGGCTGGAAGTGCGCCGGCAACAGCGGGCGACGGTTTTTCAGCTCAGCCTGAAGGAACGTGATGCGTCGCTCCTCGTCCCACTCGGCATAGCGACCGAGGCCGAGGTAGTCGGTGATTTCCGACAGCGCGTCACGGTGACGGGCGGCATCCTGACGCACGTCCAGACGCACCAGGAACAGGCCGAAGGTCACCGCCCGACGCAGGCAGTCAAGCAACGGGCCGTCGGCGATCACACCCATGCCGCATTCATGCAGCGACTGGTAGGCCAGCTCCAGCGGCGCGATCAGCTCGCGATTGTCCACCAGCACCGCGGCGCTGGCCGGCTGCGTGCTCGTCAGCGAGGCATGGGCCCAGGCGCGGGTGGCACGCAGGCGGTCGCGCAGCTGCTTGAGCAGGGCGCGATAAGGCTCGGCGCTGTCGCCGACCTTGTCTTTCAGGGCGGCGCTGGCCTGCTGCATGGACAGCTCGGCGGCCAGGCCATCGATATCGCGCAGGAACAGGTCGGCGGCCATCCAGCGCGCCAGCAGCAGGACTTCGCGGGTGACCGCCGCCGTGACATTGGGGTTGCCGTCGCGGTCACCGCCCATCCAGGAGGCGAAGCGCACTGGCGCCGACTCCAGCGGCAGGCGCAGCCCAGTGGCCTCGAACAAGGCCGCGTCGACCTTGCGCAAGTGGTTGGGGATCGCCTGCCACAACGAATGCTCGATGACCGCGAAGCCCCACTTGGCTTCATCCACCGGAGTCGGCCGGGTGCGACGGATCTCCTCGGTGTGCCACGCTTCGGCAATCAGGCGGCGCAAGCGTTCGCGCACCTGTTGGCGCTCGCCGGGAACGAGGTCGCGGTGGTCCTGCGCGGCCAGTTGCGCGGCGATGGCGTCGTACTTCTGTATCAGGGTGCGGCGGGCCACCTCGGTGGGATGGGCGGTAAGCACCAGCTCGATGTTCAGCCTGGCCAGTTGCCGGGCCAGCTCATCGTTGCCGTGGCCCGCCGCCTTCAGCCGCGCCAGCAGTTCCGGCAGCACCCGCGCTTCGAAGGGCTCGGGCTGGTCGGCGTCGCGACGCCGAATCAGCTGGTACTGCTCGGCGATGTTGGCCAGGTTGAGAAACTGGTTGAACGCCCGCGCCACCGGCAGCAGGTCCTCCTCGGCCAGGTCACCCAGGGTCGAGCTCAGTCGCTCGCCCTGCCCGCGCCGGTCGGCCTTGGCGCTGTGGCGGATGTCCTCGATCTTCTGCAGGAACGCCTCGCCATGCTGCTGGCGGATGGTCTCGCCCAGCAGTTCTCCCAAAAGGTGCACATCCTCGCGCAAGCGCAGATCGATATCACTCATCAGCCTTCTCCACTCCAGGAAACCGCATGCGCCCAAGAGTGCCCACTCGCGCCTGCGCCTGGCAAGCCAGAAACGGCCAGAGCAACTAAAGTGAACACAGGACATCCGAAGCAATGCCATTACCAGGCTTTGACAGAGGTCATCATGAAAATTCGCCAACTCGCCCAGCACTGGGAACAGAACGCCGCCGGCCGCCTGAGCCCCACCGGCCATGTCCTGCACCTGGACATGGAAGCCGAAGCGCGCCTGGCCGCGCTGATCGACATGTACCCCAAGCGCAGCCCAGAGGAACTGCTGGGCGAACTGGTGGCGGCGGCGCTCGAGGAACTGGAGGCCAGCTTCCCCTACATCAAGGGCCAGCAGGTGATCGCCACCGACGAGGAAGGCGACCCGCTGTACGAGGACATCGGCCCGACGCCGCGCTTCCTGGCCCTCTCCCGGCGCCACCTGCAGGCCCTTGGCCGGGTGCGGGAAGAGCAGTCGCACTGAGCCTTTCCGGGTGCCGGGCAAGACCCGGCATACCGTCATCCACAGCGGAAGTTCCATGGAAATTCCGCTGACTGATTAGTCAGAAAAAAATACCTTTAGCGTGCAAATTTTTCTGAACTATTCAAAAAACGCCTCGGTCACAGCCAATAGCCATCACGGCAAAACCCTGTAAACACGGGCCTTTGCGCCCGACGCTGGCCACAGGGGAACAGCGATAGCCACGGCGTGGCATCGTCGTTTAACAGGAGTGACCCAATGGAGTTGACCACCATGAAGACCCGCATCGCACAACCTTCCTCCACTCACCTGCGCGGGCTCAAGCTGGCCGCGCTGGCCCTGGGCAGCAGCCTGGTGCTGGCCGGCTGCGCGGGCAAACCGCCGACCGAGCAATACGCCGTGACCCAATCGGCGGTCAACTCGGCGGTCAGTGCCGGTGGCACCGAGTTCGCCGCAGTGGAAATGAAGGCTGCCCAGGACAAGTTCAAGAAGGCCGAGATCGCCATGCACGACAAGCAGTACGACCAGGCCAAGCTGCTGGCCGAACAAGCTGAGTGGGACGCCCGCGTCGCCGAGCGCAAGGCCCAGGCGGCCAAGGCCCAGAAGGCCGTGCAGGATGCCCGCCAGGGTATCAACGATGTACGCGAGGAAGGCCTGCGCAGCGCCGAATGAGCCCTGCCCAGCCTCATGAGCCTTCGTTAACGATCAAAGGATGAACACTATGCGCAACTACGTCATGATTCCCGCCCTGCTGGCCCTGAGCGTGGGCCTCGCCGCCTGCTCCCACGACCCGAACGCCAACCTGGAGTCGGCCCGCACCAACTTCTCGGCCCTGCAGAGCGACCCGCAATCGAGCAAGGTGGCCGCACTCGAGACCAAGGACGCCCAGGACTGGTTGAACAAGGCCGACAAGGCCTACATGGAGCGCGAGGACTCGAAGAAAGTCGACCAGCTCGCCTACCTGACCAACCAGCGTGTCGAAGTGGCCAAGCAGACCATCGCCCTGCGCGGCGCCGAGGCCGAGCTCAAGAACGCCGCCGCCCAGCGCGCCCAGGCCAAGCTGGACGCCCGCGACGCGCAGATCAAGAAGCTGCAGGACAGCCTGAACGCCAAGCAGACCGACCGTGGCACCCTGGTGACCTTCGGTGACGTGCTGTTCGACTTCAACAAGGCCGTGCTCAAGAGCAGCGCCTACCCCAACGTCACCAAGCTGGCCCAGTTCCTCCAGGAGAACCCTGAGCGCAAGGTGATCGTCGAGGGCTACACCGACAGCGTCGGCTCGGCCAACTACAACCAGACCCTGTCCGAGCGCCGCGCCGCCGCCGTGCGTATGGCACTGGTACGTGCCGGCGTGGATCCCGCGCGCATCGTCGCCCAGGGTTATGGCAAGGAGTACCCGGTGGCCGACAACGGCAGCAACTCGGGCCGCGCGCAGAACCGTCGGGTGGAGGTGACCATCTCCAACGACAACCAGCCGGTGGCACCGCGGGCGGTGAGCCAAGTCCAATGAGGGCTGCTGTCTGAATGAAAAAACCCGCCTGATGGCGGGTTTTTTCATGCTTGACCTTCCGTCAAAAGCACCTTTGAAGACACCTTTAAAAGCACTAAACTGAGGCAACCGTCCTTCTCGACAAATGGGTTGATACAACTATGACCTACCCTGTCCTCGCCGATCTGGCAGCATCCATCACCGACCTTAAGAAAGACCCAATGGGCACCATTCGCCAAGCGCACGGTGAAACCGTGGTGATCCTCAATCGGAACGAGCCCGCCTTCTACGCAGTACCACCAGAGCGCTACGAGGCGATGATGGATCTGATTGACGATATCCAACTGGCCGAGCTGGTACGCCAGCGACTTGGCGGGCCTACCGTGAAGGTGGATATCGATGAGCTCATCGCCGACGCAGAGCGCGACAGCAAGCTACAACCTTGAGTTTGATTCACGAGCGCACAAGGAGTATCGCAAGCTCGAACCCACACTGCGCCTGCAGCTTGCCAAGAAACTCAAGGCCCGACTGGCTCAACCCAGAGTTGAAAAAGACCGGCTCAATAACATGGCTGATTGCTACAAGATCAAATTGAGATCAGCCGGCTACCGCTTGGTCTACCAGGTGATTGATCATCGCGTGGTAGTGCTTGTCATCGCGATCGGCAAACGTGAACGATGCGATGTCTATTCAGTCGCCAGCGCGCGATTGAACTGATCGGGCCGCATTGCAGCAGCCCCATCATTCACTGCACCTGCTGCGGCGTCTCCTGCCCCATGCAACGCACCGCGCGCTTGCGGTTGTCCACCAGCACGCCGGTCAGACCCTTCTGCTCGGTGTCGAACAGCACCAGCACACCATCGATGCACTGCGCCACCTGTGGCGCCGGCGTCAGCGAGAGCTTGTAGTCTTCGCCCGGAATGGTCTTGAGCATGGTGAAATCCTGCAGCAACAGCGCATCCTCGGGCTTGGCGAAATGCAGGTAGCCGTAGTACCAGAGGGCTCCCACCGTCACGATGATGCTGCCGACGCCGGTCAGGATCAGCGGGATGGCGTTGCGTTCTTCACTCATTGCTTGTTCTTCTCGTCAGGGTAGTTGGGTACTTCGGCCAGGCGGCGCAGGCCGTTGAAATGGCTAGGGTCTTCCAGGAAGCGCAGCATCACCTGGCGCCAGGTCGGGTCGGCGAAAGTCTGCACATGGTCGCCCCGGGTAAGCTGCAGCACCCGGGGCGGCGGCGCCTGGCGGTACAGGCGCAGTCCGTTGTCCAACGGCACGAGGTTGTCGTCGATGCTGTGGAAGAACAGCTTCGGCGGGCTGTCCAGGCGGGCGATCGAGTTGATCGCACTGTCGCCGTCCGGCACCAGCCACGACAGCGGCACTTGCAGTGGCCAGGTCATCCACGAAGTGCTCAGGGCATAACGCCCCACCGCCCGGTAGCTGGCCGGCACGCCATCGAACACCAGGGCGCTGAAGCGTCGGCGCTGCTCGGGGTGCTGGGCCAGGTAGTGGATGGCCATGGCCCCGCCGAGGCTCTGGCCCAGCAGCACCAGCGGCCTGCCCTTGGCTTGGGGCGCCTTGTCGAGCCAGTCCAGCGCCGCGCCGATGTCGCCATACACGTCAGGCAATGTCGGCTTGCCCTGGGAAAGCCCATAGCCGCGATAGTCGATCATCAGCACCTGGTAGCCCTCTTTCGGCAACCAGTAGCTGCCGCCCAGGTGCCAGGCCAGGTTGCCGCCATTGCCATGCAGGTGCAGCACCGTGCCCTTGACCTCGACACCCTGCGGCACAGGCAGCCACCAGCCATGCAGACGCGTGCCGTCGGCGGCGTTGAGGGTCAGGTCCTGGTACTGCAGGTGGGCCATTTCCGGGGTGAACGGCTGGCCGGGCTCAGGGTAGAACAGCAGGCTGCTGCAGCCGCTCAACAGCAGCAACCCGAGGCCGAAGGCGAGGTGACGGCAGGCGTCAGAGAATGTTCGCGTAGTCGGCTTCAATACGGTCCAGGCTCAGGTGATTGAGGAAGTTGGAGAAGCACATCCAGGCCGACAGCGCGTTGAGGTCGCGGAACTGCTCGGGCAGGTACTTGGGCGGTTCGACCAGCCCTTCCTCGACCAGCTGGCGCAGCGTGCGCATGTCTTCCAGGGTGGTCTTGCCGCAGAACAGCAACGGGATCTGCTCGAGCTTGCCCTTCTTCACGGCCAACTGAATGTAGTTGTAAACCATGATGAAGCCCTTGAGGTAGGACAAGTCCTTGGTGAATGGCAGGCCATTGGGCACCGAACCACGGAACACCCGGCTGGCATTGCTGTAGCTCTGCCCCATCTCGAAGCCCTGGCCACGGAAAAACTCGAAGACCTGCAGGAAGTCGGCGCCCTCCTCCACCATGTGGATGGCACGGGTGCGGTTGGTGAGCTTGCGCAGGCGGCTGGGGTAGGAGGCGAAGGCGATCACCTCCATGAGGATGGCCAAGCCCTCCTGGGTCACCGTCGACGAGGGCGGGCCCTTGGCCAGGAAGGTGCAGATCGGCTGGTTCAGGCCGTTGAGGGTGGTGCCGACGTGCACCAGGCCTTCATGCACTTCCAGGGCGCGCACGTCGCGGCTGTTGAACATCGCGTCGGCGCGCACCTTGATGTAGTCGGCGCCGGCCGCGGCGTCAGCGACGATGCCGTCGGACTCGAACACGCGGATGGTCTCCTCGGCTTCGCCGAACACCTTGTTCAGGCGACGCTGAAGGATCGCCACCGCTTCCTTGGCCGTGAGGTTCTTCGGTTCGTCCTTCAGGTCGCCGCGACCGTCGATGTTGTTCAGGTAATCCGAGAGCATCAGGCCCAGGTCGGCCAGGGTCGGATCACCGGCGTGGAAGGCGTCGGAGGCGGCGCCGTAGAGCTCCTGGGAAATCAACCCGAAGTCCTCGGTGCCGCGTGCCTCGAGCATGCGCACCACCATGCGGTATTCCTTGCACATGCGCCGCATGATCTGCCCGACCGGGTTGAACTGGCCCAACTGCCGGGTGATGTCGCGCTCGATGCTCTGGAATTCGGCCTTCACCGCGCTGGAGTCGAACGACAGCGGGCGGCTCTGGTAGTAGGCACGGTCCACCGCCGGAGGCTCCTTGCCCTTGGCCTTGAGGAAGCCCTGGCGGATACCGTCGTCCCATTTCACTGCGTCAAGCACGCGGATCGGGGTCTGGGTGGCGACGATGCGGTCGGACAACGTGCGTATGGTCTGCTGGTACTCGTCCACGCGGGACTCCTTAACGGTTCAGATACGTGCCAGACCTTTTCGCGGGTAAAACCGCTCCCACAGGTTCAGCACCGTCGGCAAAGCTGCGCAGAGCGGGTTTACCCGCGAAAAGGCACACACTGTCGCCACTATTTGCCAACACGCTGGAAGCGCGCCACCTCGACGAACAGATCGGAGTTGGCGGGATCGTCCAGGTACGCCAGCACCCGCTCGGTCGGACTGTCGATCAGCACGCCCTCGCCGTTATCTTCCGGCACTTCGGTATTGCGCCCGCTCAGTTCTTTCTTTGCGACGGCCTGCTGCACCTGCTCGACATCGAGGTTGTAGACCACCAGCTGCTTGCCGTCGATCACCTCGAAGCCACCGATCAGGAAGTTGCCGCCCAGGCGCTTGGGCACGCCGGCCGACAGGTACCAGCGGTTGCCGTGCCGGGCCACGGTGAACGCGTACTCCTCGGGCGCCTTGCCCTGGGCGCGGGCCACCGCCTTGTAGGTGTTGCCGCCGGCGCGGCTGATGCTCAGCTTCAGCGGCTGGCCCCAGGCATCCTTGCTGCTCCACTGCCCGAGCAGGGCCTTAGGCGCCGGCTGGTTGGCCGGCAGCGGCTCGTCAAACGTCACCAGACAACCGCCCAGCAGGAGGAATGACAAGGTCAACAACACCACACGCCAGGCTTTCATCAGGTTCTCCTTGAAAAGTCGTTCGCCACTCAGGCCGAGGCCAGCACCATCTGCAGGTATCGGACAAGGATAGCGAGCATCTGCTCATCGGCCTGCGCATTCGCATCCTTGAGCAGGCCCTGATATTCCATCTGCTCGATTATCGCCGTCAACATCTGGGCATCCTGCTCGGGCTGGCGCGAGCCAACCACCTGCAGGATCTGCCGCGCGCCATGCAGCAGGATCTGCTCGTGGGCCTGCACCAGTTCGGCCAGGCGTGGGCACAGCAGCGCCTCCTGGCGAAAGGCTTGCTCGGCCATGAGGAAATCGCGGCGGTTGTTCAGTTGGCGCAGGACGTAGTCTGCCAGCATGCGCGCCACTTCATCGGCCAGGTGCGCCCGGGCCTCGGGGGTGCCGTCGCCCTGGGCCAGCAACTGGCGCAGCACGCCTTCGGTGTTGGTCCACAGCTTGGCCATGTAGGCCGCGCTGCGTTCGACGTACTGGGCGAAGGTATCGGCCAGCAGGTCCTGGATGTCCTTGAAGTAGTAGGTGGTGGCCGACAGCGGTACAGCGGCCTCGGCGGCCACGGCGCGGTGGCGCACGCCGCGCACGCCATCGCGCACGACGATGCGCATGGCAGCGTCGAGGATCTGCTGGCGGCGCTGTTCGCTGCCCTGGCGGGCGGTCTTGCGGCCCTGGTACTGCACGCTCTCGGCGACGGCGGTGGCGATGCCGGCGGCGCCCTGGTGGGGCATTGCGGGGGTCACTGGAGGTACCTCATGAACAGTGGGTTGCCGGTGCCGGCCTCTTCGCGGGTAAACCCGCTCCCACAGGTTAAGTGCGACTCCCCTGTGGGAGCGGATTTACCCGCGAAGAGGCCAGCACAAACAACATAAAGCTTCAGGCATGAAAAAGCCGCCTCGAAAGGCGGCTTGTTCAGATCGCTCAGGCCTGTGGGCGCATGTGCGGGAACAGGATCACGTCGCGGATCGACGGCGAGTTGGTCAGCAGCATCACCAGACGGTCGATGCCGATGCCTTCACCGGCGGTCGGCGGCATGCCGTATTCCAGGGCGCGGACGAAGTCGGCGTCGTAGTGCATGGCCTCATCGTCACCGGCGTCCTTCTCGGCCACCTGGGCCAGGAAGCGCTCGGCCTGGTCTTCGGCATCGTTGAGCTCGGAGTAGGCGTTGGCGATCTCGCGGCCACCGATGAACAGCTCGAAGCGGTCGGTCACGGCCGGGTTGTCGTCGTTGCGACGGGCCAGCGGCGAGACTTCGAACGGGTACTCGGTGATGAAGTGCGGCTGTTCCAGCTTGTGCTCGACCAGCTCTTCGAAAATCATCACCTGCAGCTTGCCCAGGCCTTCGTGGCCGAGCACCTTGGCGCCGGCTTTCTTGGCGATCTCGCGAGCACGGTCGACGTCCTGCAGGTCGGCGGCGGTGAGCTGCGGGTTGTACTTGAGGATCGAGTCGAACACCGACAGGCGCACGAACGGCTCGCCGAAGTGGAACACCTTGTCGCCGTACGGCACGTCGGTGCTGCCCAGTACCAGCTGCGCCAGCTCGCGGAACAGTTCCTCGGTGAGGTCCATGTTGTCGCGGTAGTCGGCGTAGGCCTGGTAGAACTCGAGCATGGTGAATTCTGGGTTGTGACGAGTCGAAACGCCTTCGTTACGGAAGTTGCGGTTGATCTCGAACACCTTCTCGAAGCCACCGACCACCAGGCGCTTGAGGTACAGCTCCGGCGCAATGCGCAGGAACATGGCCATGTCCAGGGCGTTGTGGTGGGTTTCGAACGGCTTGGCCGCGGCGCCGCCTGGGATGGTCTGCAGCATCGGGGTTTCGACTTCGAGGAAGTCGCGCTCGATGAGGAACTTGCGGATGTGCGAGATCACCTGCGAACGCACACGGAAGGTGTGGCGGGTTTCCTCGTTGACCATCAGGTCGACGTAGCGCTGGCGGTAGCGCTGCTCGGTGTCGGTCAGGCCGTGGTGCTTGTCCGGCAGCGGGCGCAGCGACTTGGTCAGCAGGCGCACGTTGGTCATCTCGACGTACAGGTCGCCCTTGCCGGAACGGGCCAGGGTGCCTTCGGCGCTGATGATGTCGCCCAGGTCCCAGGTCTTGACCGCAGCCAGGGTTTCTTCTGGCAGGGTCTTGCGGTTGACGTAGACCTGGATGCGACCGGTCATGTCCTGGATGACCATGAACGAGCCACGGTTGAGCATGATGCGACCGGCGACCTTGACCGGAATGCCGGCTGCTTCCAGCTCTTCCTTGGTCTTGTCCGCGTACTGCTTCTGCAGATCGTTGCAGTAGCTGTCGCGGCGGAAGTCGTTGGGGAAGGCATTGCCCTTGGCGCGCTCGGCGGCAAGTTTTTCCTTGCGCAGGGCGATCAGGGCGTTTTCTTCCTGTTGCAGGTCTTGCGCTTCGGTCTTGAGGTCGCTCATGTCGTCATTCTTTCCATCAGGTGTTCGTTGCCCCTGTCGGGCAGGGCAGGCGATACCGGCCCGTCGGGCCTGGTATCGCGGCGGTGGTGTACGGGTTACAGGCCCTGCTTGAGGCTCGCTTCCAGGTATTCGTCGATATCACCGTCGAGCACCTTGTTGCAGTCGCTGCGCTCGACGCCGGTACGCAGGTCCTTGATGCGCGAGTCATCCAGTACGTAGGAGCGGATCTGGTGGCCCCAGCCGATGTCCGACTTGCTGTCTTCCAGGGCTTGCGAGGCGGCGTTGCGCTTTTGCATTTCCAGCTCGTACAACTTGGCCCGCAGCATTTTCATGGCGGTATCCTTGTTGGCGTGCTGCGAACGTTCGTTCTGGCAGGCCACCACGGTGTTGGTCGGTACGTGGGTGATACGTACGGCCGAGTCGGTGGTGTTGACGTGCTGACCACCGGCGCCCGAGGAGCGGTAGGTGTCGATGCGCAGGTCGGACGGGTTGATCTCGATCTCGACTTTGTCGTCGATCTCGGGCGAGACGAACACCGCCGAGAACGAGGTGTGGCGACGGGCCCCGGAGTCGAACGGGCTCTTGCGCACCAGGCGGTGCACGCCGATCTCGGTGCGCAGCCAGCCGAAGGCGTACTCGCCCTTGATGTGCACGGTGGCGCCCTTGATGCCGGCGACTTCGCCCTCGGACAGTTCGATGATGGTGGCGTCGAAGCCACGCTTGTCGGCCCAACGCAGGTACATGCGCAGCAGGATGTTGGCCCAGTCCTGGGCCTCGGTGCCGCCGGAGCCGGCCTGGATGTCCAGGTAGGCGTTGTTCGGGTCCATCTCGCCGCTGAACATGCGACGGAACTCGAGCAGGGCGAGGGATTCCTCCAGCCCTTGCAGCTCGGTCACGACATCGCTGACGGCGCCTTCGTCACCTTCTTCGACGGCCATGTCGAGCAGGTCCTTGCAGTCGCCAAGGCCATTGGACAGTTTGTCGAGGGTTTCGACCACCTGCGCCAGCATGGCGCGCTCGCGGCCCAGGGCCTGGGCGTATTCGGGCTTGTTCCAGACGGCGGCGTCTTCCAGCTCGCGGTTTACTTCGACCAGACGATCATGTTTGTGATCGTAGTCAAAGATACCCCCGAATAGACTGGGAACGCTCGGTGAGGTCCTTGATGGTGTTCAGGATCGGTTGGATTTCCATGGGCGGGCAGCTCTCGTGCGAATTCGGTGAAAAGCCCGCGAGTATAACCGAGTCTGGGGGCTGGCGGCAGACCCGCCGGGCGGTCTGGGCGCAAACCCCATTACGCCCTATTTCCGGCGTTGCCGTTGCCGTTGCCGTTGCCGTTGCCGTTGCCGTTGCCGTTGCCGTTGCCGATCAGGAGTCTAGCCCCATAACCCGCTAGCGACAGCTGCGTCATCCCAGGCGCCGCCCGTACCTTCGCGACTTCAGGAGGCCGAACGCAGGCCTTGCGGAGGGAGGTGACGGGCATGGATGCCCGTCAAGCGCTGGGGCGCAGGATGGGCCCTGCAGCGCGGTCCTCCCGGGAGCAAGGCCGGAGTGAGGGAACCCGTAGCGAAGCGGAGGGCCGGATGAATGGAGCGAGGATTTTTTGGTTCCTTTTTGATCCTTCAAAAAGGAACTCGCCGTAAGGGCGAAAAGGTGACTATGCGTCGACATCGAAAATGAATGCACTTACAACTATTAAAACCAGCACCGACCGACTTTGACTTTGACTTTGACTTTGACTTTGACTTTGACTTTGACTTTGACTTTGACTTTGACTTTGACTTTGACTTTGACTTTGACTTTGACTTTTAAAGCATGAGTTTTGAAAGTTATAGGCGCATTCATTTGCGATGGTGACACAAAGTCACCTTTCCGCCCTTACGGCGGGTCCCTTTTTGAAGGATCAAAAAGGAACCAAAAAATCCTCGCTCCATTCATCCGGCCCCTACGCTTCGCTCCGGGGTTCCCTCGCTCCGTTCTTGCTCCCGGGAGGACCGCGCTGAACGCCCCATCCTGGGGCGCAGCGCTTGACGGGCATCCATGCCCGTCACCTCCCTTCGCAAGAACTCCGCTCGGCCTCCTGAAGTCGCAATTGGTGTTGCCTGATCTACCGCGCACTTAGAAGCAAGAGCGAAGAGCGAAGAGCGAAGAGCGAAGAGCGAAGAAATTGGAGTTTAGGTTTTAGCCAGCAATTGTAATTTATGGCCTCTGCCGACAAGCCGGTCCCGCAGGGTTAGTAAGTTCTGAAAACACTAACACCCCGCGGGAACTCACTTAGGCAATCCCGACTTGATTACGCCCGCTGTTCTTGGCCAGATACAACCCCTTGTCCGCCGCCGAAATCAGTTGCCGGCAATGACTGCCGACACTCGGCGTCAAGGTCGCCAGACCGATACTTACAGTCAGGTGCGAGGCCGCCTCAGGCACGGTGTGGGCGATCTTCAGGCCCATGATGGTCTGGCGCAGCTTTTCCGCCACCAGCCGCGCACCACCAGGCGAAGTGTTGGGCAGCACCAGGGCGAACTCCTCGCCGCCGTATCGCGCCGGCAGGTCGGTCGGCCGCGAACAGCAGCCACGTATGGCCTCGGCCACCTGCCGCAGGGCCTCGTCACCGGCCAGGTGGCCGAAACTGTCGTTGAACGCCTTGAAGTAATCGACATCGACCATCAGCAACGACAACTGCTGCTGCTCACGAATAGCCCGGCGCCACTCAAGCTCCAGGTACTCGTCGAAGTGACGGCGGTTGGACAGCCCGGTGAGACCGTCCGAGTTCATCAACCGCTGCAGCATCAGATTGGTGTCGAGCAACTGCTGCTGGCTCACCCGCAGGGCGCGATAAGCCTCGTCACGCTGCAACAACGTCAGGTACGAGCGCGAGTGATAGCGGATACGCGCCACCAGCTCGATGGTGTCCGGCAGCTTCACCAGGTAGTCGTTGGCCCCGGCGGCGAAGGCCGCGCTCTTGACCAGCGGGTCCTCCTTGGTCGACAGGACGATGATCGGGATGTCCTGGGTGGCCGGGTTGTTGCGGTACTCGCGCACCAGGGTCAGGCCGTCGAGACCCGGCATGATCAGGTCCTGAAGGATCACCGTGGGCTTGATGCGCATGGCCTGGGCCACCGCCTGGTGCGGGTCGGCGCAGAAGTGGAAGTCGATGTTCTCTTCGTGGGCCAGACCACGGCGCACGGCTTCGCCGATCATCGCCTGATCGTCGACCAGCAGGACCATCGCCGCGCTTTCGTTGATGGTCGTGAAACCTTCGATCGGTAGATCATTCATCCGTAGTCACCCGTTGACCGCCGGCCACGCGGCGCGCCTCAATACATATCGTCATTTCGAAAAGATTTCCATCAGTCGCCCGGCAATTCGCTCCAGCGGACGGATTTCCACCGCCGCGTCGATCGCCGCGGCAGCCTTGGGCATGCCGTATACCGCGCTGCTCTGCTGGTCCTGGGCGATGGTCAGGAAGCCCTGCTGGCGCATCAGTTTCAGGCCCTGGGCGCCATCGCGTCCCATCCCGGTAAGCAGCACGCCCACCGCATCGCCAGACCAGTAGCGCGCCACGCTCTCGAAGAACACGTCGATCGAGGGCCGGTAGATTTCGTTGACGGGCTCGGCAGTGTAGGCCAGCTCGCCATTCCTCAGCAGGCGGATATGGTGATTGGTGCCGGCCAGCAGCACCTGCCCCGGCTGCGGAGGCTCACCCTCGCGGGCCAGGCGCACCGGCAGGCCGGACGCGGTGCTGAGCCATTCGGCCATGCCGGCGGCGAACACCTGGTCGACATGCTGGACCAGCACGATGGCCGCCGGGAAAGTGCGCGGCAGGCCCTTGAGCAGCACTTCCAACGCCGCCGGCCCTCCCGCCGAAGAACCGATGGCCACCAGTGCTCGCCGCTGCGACGCCTCGCGCAGCGGCGCGGCCACCGCCCGGGCAGCGCTGGGACGCTGCTGCCCGATCAGCCAGCCGATGTTGAGGATCTTGCGCAACAGCGGCGCGGCCGCCTCCCGGGCGTCGCCCGCGCCCAGCGCCGGTGTGTCGACCACATCCAGGGCGCCATGGCCCATGGCCTCGAACACCCGGTGCACATTCTGCTTGCGGTCCACCGTGACGATGACGATGGCGCAGGGAGTCTCGGCCATGATCCGCCGGGTGGCCTCGACACCGTCCATCACCGGCATGATCAGGTCCATGAGGATCAGGTCCGGGGTCTGCTCGGCGCACAGGCGCACCGCCTCGGCGCCATTGCCCGCCACCCAGATCACCTGATGCGCGGGCTCGAAGGCCAACGCACGGCGCAGGGCCTCCACGGCCATGGGCATGTCGTTGACGATGGCGATTCTCATCCCTGGGCACCTCCGATCAGCTCCACGACCGCCTCCAGCAACGCATCGTCATGGAAGCTGGCCTTGGCCAAATAATAGTCGGCGCCGGCATCCAGTCCACGACGCCGGTCTTCTTCACGATCCTTGTAGGACACCACCATCACCGGCAGCGATTGCAGGCGATTGTCGCGCCTTACCAAGGTGACCAACTCGATACCGTCCATGCGCGGCATGTCGATGTCGGTGATCAGCAGGTCGAAATCATCGCTGCGCAGGGCGTTCCAGCCGTCCATGCCATCGACAGCCACCGCCACGTCATAGCCGCGGTTGCCCAGCAGCTTGCGCTGCAGCTCGCGTACCGTGAGCGAGTCGTCGACCACCAGGATGCGCTTGCGTGCCACGCCCTTGCCGCCCCGTCCGCCCCGTTCGATACGCTCCAGACGGCCGGTGCTGAGCAGTTTGTCCACCGAGCGCAGCAGGTCCTCGACATCGACAATCAGCACTACCGAGCCATCATCGAGCAGGGCGCCGGCGGAAATGTCCTGGACCTTGCCCAGGCGCGCGTCCAGCGGCATCACCACCAGCACCCGTTCGCCGATCAGCCGCTCGACCGCCACTCCATAGAGCTGATCGCGCTCGCGGATCACCACTACCCGAAGGCTCTGTTCATCGCCCTGGGCCGCCGGTCGGTTGAGCAACTGGCTGGCGGCCACCAGGCCGATATGCCGCCCTTCGTGCCAGAAGTGCTGACGGCCTTCGATCTGCACGATGGCCTCGGCCGGCACTTCGACGGTGCGCTCGATATGCGCCAAGGGGAAGGCATAAGCCTCGCCGCCCACCTCGACCACCAGGCTGCGCACCACCGACAGGGTCAACGGCACTTCCAGGTGGAAGCAGCAGCCCTGCCCCGCCACCTGGGTCAACTCGATGGACCCGCGCAGGTCGCGGACCATGTGCTGCACCGCGTCCAGCCCGACACCGCGACCGGACACCTCGGTGACCGTGTCGCGCAGGCTGAAGCCCGGCAGGAACAGGAACGTCAGCAGCTCGGCCTCGCTCATCTGCGCCACGGTCTCGGCCGGCGACAGGGCACGCTCGACGATACTGCGGCGCAGACGCTGCAGATCAATACCGGCACCGTCATCGGACAATTCGAGGATCAGCAATCCGGCCTGGTGCGAAGCACGCAGGCGTACCGTGCCCTCGCTTGGCTTGCCGGCCAGCAGGCGCTGCTCGGGCAGCTCGATGCCGTGATCGACAGCATTGCGCAGCAGGTGGGTCAACGGCGCCTCGAGCTTTTCCAGCACATCGCGGTCGACCTGAGTCTTCTCGCCTTCAATCAGCAGGCGTACGGGCTTGTCCAGCGAGCGGCCAAGGTCGCGGACCATCCGGCTTTGCCCGGTCAGCACATCGGCGAACGGACGCATGCGACAGGCCAGTGCCGTGTCGTACAGCAACTGCGCACGCTGGCTGGCCTGCCAGCCGAACTCGTCCAGGTCAGCGGCCTGTTGCAACAGGATCTGCTGAGTCTCGGCCAGCAATTGCTGGGTCTGGGCCAGGGCTTCGAGCACCTCCGGCCCCTGGCCGCTCTCCTCCAACTGGGCCTTCAGCCCGTCGAGCCCCCGCATGCCCTGGCCATGCATGCGCTTCAGGCGCTGCAGGGTGGCCAGGTAGGGTTTCAGGCGCTGGGTCTCGACCAGCGATTTGCTCGACAGGTCCAGCAGGCTGTTCAGTCGGTCGGCGGTGACCCGCAACACCCGCTCGCTGCCCTCGCCACCGCGTTTTCCGGCCTTGCGGGCAGGCATCGGTTCCGCTTCGACGTCGGGCTCCGGTGGCGGCAGGGGCTCGGGCTCCGGCAGTGCGGGCTGGACGACAGGCGGCAGGCTCGCTGCACTCGGCTGCGCGTTGGCCAGCTGGGGCGCCGAGGGGTCGAGCAAGGCCGCCATCTGCGCCAGGAACACCGCCACGGCGGCCTCGCTGTCCTGATCGCCCGGCGTGGCGATACGCATCAGCAGGTCGCTGCCCTGTAGCAGCGCGTCGATATGCTCGGGGCGCAGCAGCAGGCGGCCCTCCTGGGCTGCTACCAGGCAGTCTTCCATGACGTGGGCGACACTGACCCCGGCGTCGATGCCAACGATCCGCGCCGCCCCCTTGAGCGAGTGCGCCGCACGCATGCAGGCCTCGAGCTGATCGGGTTGCGCGGGGTTGCGCTCCAGCGCCATCAGGCCCGCGCTGAGCACCTGGGTCTGGGCCTCGGCCTCCAGGCTGAACAGCTCGAGCAGCGACGCATCGCGCATTTGCTCCGGGGTCATGAGAGGCTCCGCTTCACGGCTGACATCAGGTGTTGTTCATCCAGCACACGCACGCTGCGCCCGCGCCACTGCAGCACCGCCGCAGTGAAGTGCGCCGCATCGCGGCCATTGTCCAGGCTCGCCGGGTCGAGGCGATGGATACCGTCGATCTCGTCCACCGGCACCACCACCGGCCCGCCTTCGGCCGCCAGGATCAGCATGCGCGGCATGCTCCGCCCGCCGCGCTCACTGCCCGCCTCGATCGGCACGCCGAGCAGGTCGGCCAGCGACAAGCAAGGCACCAGTGCACCGCGCACATTGGCGACCCCCTGCAGCACCCGCGAACGCTGGTGAGGCAACGAGTGCACCGGCTGCAACGGGGCGATCTCGGCCAGGCAGGCGGTGGCCAGGGCCAACCATTCCTCGCCCAGGCGGAACAGCAGCATCGAGCGGCCGATCGCCTCTTCCTGCACGACTGGCGCCTCGAGCTGTTCATCCTGGATCAGCGCATAACGGTCGAGCAGGCGCGTGGCCGCCTCGGCATAGACCTCGCAGTTGCGGCAGTGCACATGCCGTGGCAGCAAGGGGCACTGCTTGTCGCCATGCACCCCGATACGGTTCCAGCAGTCATCGATCTGCTCGTCATCGTGGGCGATCAGTTGCATATGGTATCCGCCGCTCATCGTTCAGACTCCCGGCCAGCCCGAGCAGCACGCTCCTGCAGGCGCCGCGCGCCCGCCTCGTCGCCCTGCGCGGCCAGCAGCATGGCCAGGTGCATGAGCGCCTCTGGATGCTGTGGTTCGAGATAGAGGGCCTTGCGGTAATGGGTGATGGCCTGCGCGGCATCGCCCTCGGTGTCGCTGAGCAACCCCAGCCAGTAATAGACCTGTGCCTTGGGCGCGAACTTGCGCAGATAGCGCTCGCAGCCTTCCCTGGCCTGGGCGCTGTCGCCGGCATTGGCATGCTGGGCGATGCGGGCCAGCAGTTGCGCCTCATCCTCGGCAGGCATCGCCCTGGCGACTGGCGCGGCGCTCGTCCTGCCGCTCCGTGACGGCAACGCAACGACCCGCGGTGGCACGGGTGGCGCGACTGCTGGGCGGGCCACCGGCGCCGGCTTGGCAATGACGACCGGCGGCGCTTCATCCTGACGCACGTAGGCAAATGACTGGGCGATCCCCAGCGGTCGCATGCCCAGGCGCGCCAGCAGGCTACCCTCGGCCGGGCCGATGAACAGGACGCCCTGGGCATGGGTCAGGTGCTTGAGCACTTCGAACACCCGCTGCTGGGTCGGCACGTCGAAATAGATCAGCAGATTACGACAGAACACGAAATCGTAGAGGCCTTCACGCGCCCGCAGCGCCGGATCGAGCACGTTGCCCACCTGCAGGCTGACCTGCTGGCGCACCCGCGCATCCAGGCGATGGGCCTCGTCGACGGCGGTGAAATGCCGCTCGCGGAAGGCCAGCTCACTGCCGCGGAAGGAATTGCGGCCATAAACACCTTGCTCGCCCTTGGCCACCGAGCTGGGGCTGATGTCGATGCCGTCGATACGGAATGCCCCGGGGCTCAGCCCGCCGTCGAGCAACGCCATGGCGATCGAATACGGCTCCTCGCCGGTGGAGCACGGCAGGCTGAGGATACGCAGAGGCCGGGCACCGGCCAGTTCAGCCACGCGTTTGTGGGCCAGCCCCGCCAACGCAGTGAAGGATTCGGGGTAGCGGAAGAACCAGGTTTCCGGAACGATGACTGCCTCGATCAGGGCCTGCTGCTCATCGGTCGACTGCTGCAGGCGCAGCCAGTAGTCGTCCAGGTTTACCGCCTGCACGAGGGTGCAGCGCTGGCGCAAGGCACGCTCGACCATTGCCGCGCCGACCGACTCGACGTCCAGGCCGATGCGCTCCTGCAGGAAGCGAAAGAAACGTTGCTCAATCATGCCTGCACCTGCCCTGGCTCCAGCGGATACAGCAACTCGCGCACCGCGTCCGACAGCAGGTCGTCCACCTCGATGCGTTGCAGCAAGCCCCGTGCGTCCTGGCGCACCGGCCCGAGGTAACGTGCCTCGGCATTGTCCAGGCCGTAGGGCTGGAACTCCTCGGGCGCACAACGCAGGGTATCGGTGGCCTGCTCCAGGATCAGCCCCAACTGCAACTGCGGGCGCTGTGGATCGACGCGGTAATGCACCAGCACCAGGCGCGTGCTGCTACGCGATTGGGCCGGCGAGCCGAAACTGAGCGCCGACAGGTCGATCACCGGCACCAGCGCACCACGATGGGCAAGCACGCCGGCCACCCAGGCCGGGGCCTGGGCTATGGGTTTGAGCGCACGATGCGGCAGGACCTCGATCACCTCGCGCACATCCAGGGCGAAGCGCTGGTCGGCGATGCGAAACTGCAGGTACAGCACGCCCTTTTCAGTGGTGGCGCGCGCCTCGCGGGGGGACATGTCGTTCATCTTCGTCAGACTTTGAACCGCGACACACCGCCCCGCAGCCCGGCAGCCACCTGGCTCAGTTCATCTATGGCAAAGCTGGCCTGGCGCAGCGACTCGACGGTCTGGGTGCTGGCATCACTGAGCTGGGCCAGCGCCTGGTTGATCTGCTCGGCGCCAGTGGCCTGGGCCTGCATGCCCTCGTTGACCATCAGCACCCGCGGCGCCAGCGCCTGCACCTGGTGGATGATCTGGCTCAGTTGCTCACCGACCTGCTGCACCTCGAACATGCCGCGGCGCACTTCCTCGGAGAACTTGTCCATCCCCATCACCCCGGCCGACACCGCCGACTGGATCTCGCGCACCATCTGCTCGATGTCGTAGGTGGCCACGGCGGTCTGGTCGGCCAGACGCCGCACCTCGGTGGCGACCACGGCGAAACCGCGACCGTATTCACCGGCCTTCTCCGCCTCGATGGCGGCGTTAAGTGACAGCAGGTTGGTCTGGTCGGCGACCTTGACGATGGTCACCACCATTTGCGTGATGTTGCTGGCCTTCTCATTGAGGATCGCCAGCTTGGCATTGACCAGGTCGGCGGCGCCCATCACCTGGTGCATGGTTTCTTCCATGCGTGCCAGGCCCTGCTGGCCGGAGCCAGCGAGGCTCGAAGCCTGGTCGGCGGCGCTGGTGACTTCGGTCATGGTGCGCACCAGGTCCCGCGAGGTGGCGGCGATTTCCCGCGACGTGGCGCCAATCTCGGTGGTGGTGGCGGCGGTTTCGGTGGCGGTGGCCTGTTGCTGCTTGGAGGTGGCGGCGATCTCGGTGACCGAGGTGGTCACCTGCACCGACGAGCGCTGGGCCTGGGCCACCAGGTTGGCCAGCGACTCGGCCATCTCGTTGAAGCCCCCCTCGATCGCGCCGAACTCATCCTTGCGGTCCAGGTTCAGGCGCATGCTCAGATCGCCGGAGCGCAGGCCGTCCAACCCATGGACGATTCGCAGCATGGGTGCGGTGATCGCGCGCATGAGCAGCAGGCCGCAGACAACAGCGGCGATGATGGCCAGCAGCAACGAGACGATCATGCTGCCCTTGGCGGTGTTGACCGCGCTGACGATGTCGTTGGTGGCCTTGTCGGCGGACTCGCGGTTACGCTCGATCACTTCGTTCAGGTGCTGGCGCCCTTCCTTCCAGGCTGGCGTGAGCACATCCATGATCAAGCGCTGGGCTTCGGGGTAGTTCTTCTGGCGGTAGGTCTCCAGGACCTGGTCGACGAGCTTGACGTACTCCTCCTCCAGACGGGTGAAGTCATCGAAAGCTGCCTGGTCGGCCGCGTCGCGGATGGTCGCCTGGTAGCTGGCCATATGTTTCTTGAGGCGATCATCAAAGCCCTTGAACAACTCAAGATCGGCCGTGGTGATCTCGCGGTGGTTGGACAGCCCCACCAGTTGCTGGCTGGTGACGTAGCTGTCGACCCAGGCACTGCGGATCATCGAGCTGTAGTAGACGCCGGGGATGCTGTCGGACCCCACGGCTTCCTCGCTGGACTCGATCGCCACCAGCCGCGAGTAGGCGGCCACGATCATCAGCAGCATGATGGCGATGATCACGGCGAAACTTGCCAGGATCCGTTGGCGCAAGGTCCAGTTCTTCACATTCAGCCCTCAGGAATTCGATACGAGCGGGAAAAATCGCCGAAGTATAGCCCAGGCTTCCCGTTCAATTGCGGCTGAATGTGGCGGTATTCAGGCGTCCGTGCCCGTTCAGGTGGCCAAATGCCGGGTCATTGACCCGCGGCAAGCCTGACCTGGTTCTCCAGCTCCTGGCGCAGGTTCGGGTCGAGGCGCAGCTGGCGGGCCAGCTCATCGAGATAAGCGCGCTCCATGAAGTTCTCCTGATCGACCATCATCACACTGGCCAGGTACATCTCGGCGGCCATTTCCGGGGTCTGCGCGGCGCGGGCGACCTCGGCCGGGTCCAGCGGCTTGTTCAGTTCGGCATGCAGCCAGTGCTGCAACTCGCGGTCGCTGTCCAGGCGGGTGAACTCGCCCTCGATCAACGCCCGCTCGCGTTCGTCGATATGGCCATCGGACTTGGCCGCTGCCACCAACGCCCGAAGCACGGCCTGGCTATGCTGCTCGGCCTGGGCCGGCGGCAGGCGGTCGAGGGTCTGCGGCTCGTGATTGCCCGCGCCCTGGCGCGCCTGCCAGTTGCCATAGGCCTTGTAGGCCAGCACGCCAAGCGCGGCCAATCCGCCGTAAGTGAGCGCCTTGCCGCCGTACTTGCGCGCCTTCTTGTTCCCCAGCAGCAGGCCCATGGCTCCCGCCGCCAATGCGCCACCACCGGCACCGGACAGCAGGCTGCCGAGGCTACCGGAGCCCTTGTGACTGGTGCCCTTGCCCTGTTGGTTCTGCAGCATGGATTGACCGGTTTTCAATAGCTGATCGAGCAGACCACGGGTGTTCATCTGGCAGACCTCGCAAGCATCCAAAGTAGGTAGGGCTCCAGAGTAGGCCGGCAAGCTGAAGCCACGCTTAACGCATTTGCATCCGGATGTTGCCCAGCTTGGTTTGTTGGCTTCGCCAGTTGCTTCCAGTCGGGAGCGTTACCATGGAGCAGCGGTTTTTCCGCACAACCGCGCGACATTTCCCACGAATTGCCCCTGCGACGCCCTACCGTTGATCTATTGAGCTTTGTGGAACTGGTATCACAGACTGATACCATGAATAATCATCAACGTGCGTTACTCGAACTCGTCTTCAAGAAGCCCGTTCCACGAACGCTGGACTGGTCGCGCCTGGAGTCCCTGCTGGTTTCGCTCGATGCCCGGGTGATCGAAGGCAGGGGTTCACGCGTGCGGTTTGAGCTCAATGGCGAGGTCGCGACCTTCCATCGCCCTCACCCCGACCGGCACGCCAAGCCCTATCAGGTGCGCGATGCCCGCCAGTTCCTGGAGCAGGCAGGAGTTACCCCATGAATGTGATGAATTACCGCGGCTACTCGGCCCGCATCGAATACAGCGACGAAGACCAACTGCTGGTTGGTCATGTCGCCGGCATCCGCGATGTGATCGGCTTCCATGGCGAATCGATCAGCGAACTGCGCCAGGCGTTCGAGGAAGCTGTCGATGACTACCTCGAAACCTGCCAGCGCCTGGGGCGCGAACCGCAGAAGACCTACTCCGGAAAACTCAGCCTGCGCCTGGAGCCCACCCTCCACGCCAGCGTGGCGGCCAAGGCCGAGCTGGCGCAGAAGAGCATCAACCAGTGGGTCAGCGACATCCTCAGCCAGGCGGCCTGTAGCTGAGTCAGTCGCGCAGGTCCGACTCGTGGATGGGGTTGGCCCGGCTGGTGGCTCGCTGATACTGCGCCGGCCAGGTCGCCTTGTTGCCACCCAGGTCGTCGTCGGCATGCAATGGCCAGTACGGGTCGCGCAGCAGCTCGCGGGCGAGGAAGATCACATCGGCCTGGCCGGTGCGCAGGATATGCTCGGCCTGGGCCGGTTCGGTGATCATGCCGACGGTGCCGGTGGCGATTTCCGACTCCTTGCGTACCCGTTCGGCAAAGCGGGTCTGGTAGCCGGGGCCGGTGGGGATCTCGGCATTGACCGAGGTGCCTCCTGACGACACGTCGATCAGGTCGACACCCAGGGCGCGCAGGCGACGGGCCAGCTCGACGGTCTCATCCGGGTTCCAGCCATCCTCGACCCAATCGGTGGCCGATACCCGCACAAACAGCGGCAGCTCCTGCGGCCAGGCCTTGCGTACCGCCTCGGCAACCTGCAGGGTCAGGCGGATGCGGTTTTCGAAGCAGCTGCCGTATTCATCGCGGCGCTGGTTGCTCAGCGGCGAGAGGAACTGGTGCAGCAGGTAGCCATGGGCGGCGTGGATCTCGACCACCTTGAAGCCGGCCTGCAAGGCCCGCTCGGTGGCGGCGACGAACGCGCCGACCACGTCCTGGATCTCGTCCTTGGTCAGTTCACGTGGCGCGGTGTGCTGTGGGTCGAAGGCGATCTTCGATGGCCCGACCGGTTGCCAGCCGCCGTCCTCGATCTTGACGCTGCCCTGCTTGCCGAGCCATGGCCTGTGGGTGCTGGCCTTGCGCCCGGCATGGGCCAGCTGGATACCGGGGACGGCACCCTGGGCGGTGATGAAACGGGTGATGCGTTGCAGGGGTTTGATCTGGTCGTCGGTCCATAAGCCGAGGTCCTCGGCGGTGATACGTCCGTCGGCGGTGACCGCGACCGCCTCGCTGATCACCAGACCCGCGCCACCGACCGCGCGGCTGCCGAGGTGGACCAGGTGCCAGTCGTTGGCCAGGCCGTCGACGGCGGAGTACTGGCACATGGGGGATACGGCGATGCGGTTGGGCAGGGTCAGCTGACGCAGGGTGTATGGCTCGAGCAGCAGGCTCATGGGGCACCTCCCAGGGACTCCAATGGTTTCCGGGCCGGCTTTTGTGGTTTGGGGGTGGGCCGGTACCGGTAGGTTTCAGACTAGACCATGGGGTGGGGGGTGTTCTGGGGGGCTTGGGTTTGGGGATGATAGTTTTGATTTTTTTATGCGCATTCATTGGCGATGGGGACGCATAGTCACCTTTCCGCCCTTACGGCGGGTCCCTTTTTGAAGGATC